>NZLB01000163.1 GCA_002694075.1 Nisaea sp. | reverse complement strand
TATGAAATCGCGCGCAATTATTTCAAGCGCCACGCCTGTTGCCGGTACAACCACGGCGCGCTGGACGCACTGGCCATGATCCTCGCCGAACCCGGCACGCTCGACCCCAACGCCGTTGCCCATGTCAAAGTAGAAACCTATAGCCTGGCCGCGCAGCTCTGTGACCGCAGCCCGCGCAACACCTTGGCCGGTAAATTCTCCCTGCCGTTTTCCATCGCCACCACCCTACTCAATGGGTCGAGCGGGGTCGAAAGCTTCACCTGGGAAAAGATCCAAGACCCGGCGATTCAAGCCTTCGCTGATAAGGTCGAAGTGGTCGAAGCACCGGCGATGACAGCGATGATGCCAGATTATCGCCCGGCGCGGGTGACCCTCACCTTCGCCGACGGCTCCGTCGCCAGCGCCGAGACGACGACCAACCGCGGCGACACCGAGGCGCCCTACGACGATGACGAGTTGGACACCAAGTTTTTCGACCTCGCCACACGCGTCTGGCCGGCCGCGCATGCTGAGACCATCTACGACCGCTGCTTCACCGTCGACCGAGCCCCCTTAGCCGATCTCACCCAGCATCTATAGGGTTCGCGAAGAGCGGACCGTCGCCGGGCGTCGCCGCGGCTATCCCAGCGGAGTGCAAATTGGTGCAAGAAACGAAGAAACCATTTTAGTTGGAGCGGTCGCCAACATGTCCATGGCGGCCTCGAACCGAGGCCGGCGCGATACGCGCGACCACCCGGTCGTCGCCCTGTTCGAATGGGCCGAAGGCGCTGATCTCGAAACCCGCATCGCGCAAAAAACCACGCACCGCGGCCGACACCTCGACCACAAAGGGGGTGACGAACCCTAAACGTTTGAGACCGCGCGCCCGGCAGGCCGCGACCAACGCCAAAATAGGGTCGGTCATCTTCGCCGATGAATGCAAACCGTTGATCGCCGCCACTTCGCTGGCCGGACCGATCACCGTGGCGCCCGAGGCGCAGCCGTGGCTGATCACGTCGAAATCCGCCTGCGGCAGCCGTGCGGCGGCGGCCGGTAGCGTCGCCGTCATGATGGCCAGGGGTTCGCGGGTGACAACCGGCGGCATAACGGCCCGGCTGTTGTGGAAGGCGAGGCCGGCCGTCAGCAAAAGTTCACGCGCCTCGCTCTCCGGCGTTTCATCGGACTTTAGAAGGATCAGGTCGAGCGTGCCGCGAACGCCTTTACCGTCGTCGGTGGTGAACGGCAAAGCCATGACTGTGCCTATCCAATGATCGGCAGGTCACGCGGCGCGCGCGCCGACAACAAACGCGGCGGACCGTCGCCGACCACGATGTTTTCCTCATGCACCATGATCATGCCATCGCCGTAGCCAAGCGACGGCTCCAGGGTGATCACCATGTTTTCCCGCAATACCGTGTTGTCGAAGGGCGCGTGGGACGGCCATTCGGTCAACTGCATGCCGAGGCCATGGCCGAGGCGGCCGACCTCGCCGGTCCCGGGGTCGAACGTCGCGATGACCGCGTGCATAGCCGCGAACAGGTCACAGCAGGTGGCCCCCGGCCGGGCGACGGCAAGCCCCGCCTCGGTCGCTCGGTAGAGCACGTCGTAGGCCCGCTTGGCCTGGTCGTCGGCCGCGCCAATCGCGAAGTTACGGTCGAAATCGCAAAAATAGCCGTCGAAAGTCGCGCCAGTGTCGAGCATCAGAATATCGCCCTTTTGAAGCGGCCGGTCGGCCGGCGGTGAGATGATGTCCCGGTAGCCGCCAGGGCCGGCGCCGCCGACCAGATAGGGTACATCATCCGCGCCCTCGGCTAGGCATTGGCGGCGAAAGGCGCGAAAGCTCTCCGTCAACGGTTGGCCCTCGAAGAACAGGTCGCCGGCGGCGGCAAACCCACGCGAGGCAATGGCGCAAATATGGGCGATCTTGTCGATCTCGCGCGCCGATTTAACCATACGCAGGTCGCGCACAATCGCCGTGCAGTCACAGAACACTACCCCGGCCAAATGCCGTGTCAGCCGCTCCCAATCGCCGAGTGGCATGCGCAGACTGGTTTCATGGCCCTTGGGCAAACCGATTTTGGCGCCGGCCGCAGCCATCGGCATCAGCAGATCGACCAGAAGCGATAGGCCATCGTCGTCCGGCGCCGGCGCCGGCCAGGTGCGGATGTCATCAAGCCAGGTGCGCCGCATCAATTCAGCCCCGATTTCCGGGATCACCGCCACCGGCTTGCCATCGACCGGCACGAATAAGAACCAGGGGCGCGTCGGACTTTGCCAGAAGAGGGTGCGAAAACCCGAGAAATAGCGGAACTCGGCCTCAGTGGTGAACAGCATACCAGCCATGCCGGCCGCCATCATCGCTGCCTGCGCACGCTGTACGCGCGCCTCGAATTCGTGCACCGGGAAACCCAGCGCCGGCTCGCCTGAATCGGATGATGCTTCGGCCACCGTACCTCTCCTTAAACCGACCTTTCCATCATAACGCCGGCCGCCGGTCACGCCCACCGGTTGCGCATCGGCGAAAATTCTTCCAACTAGCGGCGCGCATAACAGGTGAAAAGTCCCCCGAAATCGGGCACTCTTCGCTCCGTTTTGTTGGCCTGGTCATCCGCCTTAATGACCCGGCGCTAAACAATCAATGCCCTGGCGGCAGGAGGAAACGGCCATGACTTTAGCGCGCGATGAACGGCAATCGGTGAACCTTGGCGGCGTTCTTTACAGCGTTGACCGCAATTGGGCGGCGTGGCCGGCGGACCTGGAAAGAGGTTTCCTCAGCACCCTCGCCGTCGGCGCAGATGACCGCGTCTATGTTCTTCAGCGCGGTTCCACGCCGGTGGTGGTTTTTGAACCCGATGGCCGCTTCGCCGGCGCCTGGGGCGACGACCTGATCGCCGACGGCCATGGCATGTGGGCCAGCGCCGATGGCCGCCTGTTCATCGTCGACCGCGACGCCCACCAAGTGATTGTCACCGACTTGGAAGGCAACCCGCTGTTGCGCCTGGGCGATCGGCACACGCCGGGCCATGGCACCCCGTTCAACCACCCGACCCATGCCAGCCAGGCGCCCAATGGCGATATTTTCGTCAGCGATGGCTATGGTGGCCAGGTGGTCCACCGGTTTTCCGCCGACGGGACCTTCCAAAAAACTTTTGGTGGCGCTGGCGACGGTCCCGGTGCCTTTACCACGCCCCACGCGACCTGGACTCTCGATGACCGGGTCCTAGTCGCCGACCGCGAGAACAATCGGGTGCAGGTTTTCGATCACGACGGCGCGCATCTAATGGATTGGACCGGCGTCTACCACCCCATGTCGATTTTCGTCGATGGCGCCGGCGCCGCTTATGTCAGCGATCAAATTCCCCGCATTGTGAAATACGCACCGGACGGCACTCAGCTTGGCGCCTGTCGCGGCACCCTCAACGGCGCCCATGGCCTGTTCGGGAATCCGGCGGGCGACTTGTTCCTAGCCGAATTGCCGCCCGCCGGCATCACCAAACTGGCCCGCCAAAATTAAGCGGCGCCCGCGCCTCTCCTAGGCGTCGCGGTGAATGAAATAGAGGCCGCCGAATTCCTGGCGCAGGGCGGCGGTTTCGCCGGCCAAGGTCTCTGGCGCGTTACTTTTCAAAGCAGCGCTGAATAGCGCGGCGATGGCGCCGGCGTGATCGGGGGCAACCCCGCGCCGAACGACCTCCGGCGTGCCCAGGCGCAGGCCGTTGGCGTCGCCGTCGACCGGCGTCACCGGTAAACCAATGCCCGAGGTCAGGAACCCGGCGGCCCGTAATTTCTTCGCCGCCGCCTGGCCGCCGCCCAACGCCCCCGCCGCCAGCGCGAATTGATGGGACTGGGTCATCCCTTCCTCGACACCAAAAACCGGCGCGCCGGTGTCGTGCAGGGCGGCCGCGAGGGCGCGGGCGACCGCCACCATTGTCGCCGCGTAGTCGGTGCCGAAACTCCGCCAATCCAGAAGTGACAGGGCAAGCGCGGCACAGCGACCGACATCGAAATTGGCGGTCATGCCGGGAAAAGCGATTCTATCAAGCCGTTCGGCGATCTCCGGCGCATTGGTGACGATCAAGCCGCCGGCCGGCCCGCCCAGACTTTTATAGGTGCTCATGGT
>NZLB01000162.1 GCA_002694075.1 Nisaea sp. | reverse complement strand
TAAGCGCGTATTTCCAAGCCCTGCTCCACCAATCACGTCCACCCAAAGTGGTTGACGCGTGCGGCACCCAATCTGCTGTAGGCCGTGCATACATAATACGGTACAGGGTGCCCTGGCCCTGGTGGGTGGCGCTTAGTCACGTAGGGTAGTACTAAGGGCGGTAACTTCTGTGCCCGTTGACGGTGATGAGGTAGCCGTTACCCTAAGACGAACGCACTAAGGCAGTGCAGATAGCGCCGCATCACGGAAATGAACTCCGGGTGGGGGCACCACAACACAATTGCCGGCAAGCGGCTCTATCGGCCACGCCAGAACGCCGGCCAAGGGCCATTCGTGCGAGGGAAAGCGATGACGGCGATCGAACGCCTGTATTTTGAGGACGTCGCCGTCGGTGACCAATTCGTTGGCGCCACCGTCGCCGTCGAACGCGAAGAGTTACTGTGGTTCGCGCGCAATTTCGACAATCAGCCGATGCATACCGACCCGGCCGCCGCCCGCGCCATGGGGCTGGAGGATATCATCGCGCCCGGCTGCTATACCTTCGCGCTGAACAGCAAATCGATCCATGTGATTTGGAACCGCTTGCACTTCCTGCCCTCGGGGCGCGATATCGCGCTTTGTTTACTGAAACCGCTTTACGCTGGCGGCACCTTGACCACCTATGTCGAGATCGGCGGCAAACGTGAGAGCAGCAAACCGGTGCGCGGCTGGCTTGACGCCAAGGTCACCTGCCGCGACGGCGACGACCGGGCGATCGCCACGGTCGACGCGTCGTGGTTGCTAAAACGGCGCTGAGCGGGCACTCAGCTGTAGGCCGAGAACGTCGGGTTGGCGATATCGTCGGTGCGGGTGTGCGGCCTTAAATCAGCCGGGCCGAACAGCCGGGTAAACAACCGAAGCATGATCGAGAGCCCGGAGAGGAAAAACAGCGACGGGCCGAACAAGATAAAGAATTTGATGAACCAGCGGTTGCCGATACCGTTGGATTCGCCGGCCGCCTCGTCGTACTTCCAAGCGATCGAGAAAAAGATACCGGCCTCGTAAGCGAAAATCAGGACAAAGGGCGACAGCAAGGTGAGCCCGCCGATCAACTCAATCCACAGCCGCCATTGATCGCTGAACCGCGGGCGCAGAATGTCCAAGCGAATATGGGCGTTAAGCGCCCCGGCGTAGCCAAGGGCGCAAAACAAGATAATCGTATGCAAATGCCATTCGCCGTCCTGAATGGCCGGCGAGTTGAAAAAGAAATGCAGGTTGTTTTCGACGACAATGCTGAGCGACCGGATATAGCGGCGGCTGATCGCGTCGGCGATAATCAAAACGACCAACACCAATTGCAACCAAGCGACGGTCTCGCCGATCCAAATCACCGGCCGTTCGAGTAGATCGGCCAAACGAAGCGCGCCGCGCCACGCCGTGGTACCACCGGTCGATGGGGTCACGTCTCGCATTTCTCCCGCCCCTAACCGAAAATCTGCCGCGGCAAGACCGTGACAAGCGCCGGCCACTTCAACACCACCGCGACACAGGCCAGTTGCAACAGGACGAAGGGAACGATCCCGACATAAATCTGTTTCATCGTCACCGACGGCGGCGCCACCCCCTTGATGTAAAACAGCGACAGCCCCATCGGCGGCGTCAGAAACGAGGTTTGCAAAGTGATCGCGACCAGGATCGCGAACCAATAGGGCACCAGGTCGAGAGCGATGTGGTCGCCAAAATCGAGTGGCGCGATCAACGGGGCGAAAATCGGCATCGCGATCAACAGGATCTCCAAAACGTCGAAGAAGAAGCCCATGATGAAAATCGTGACAATCGCCATGACGAGGATGCCCATGGCGTCGAGCTTGGCGGCAGCGATCAAAGCGTGGAAAACCTCCTCGCCGCCAAGGGCGCGAAAGACATAGGCGAAGCTGGTCGCGCCAATAATCAAAATCGCGACCATGCCGATGGTCATGAGACTGCGGTTCAGGCTTTCACGCAGGGTTTTGAAGCTCAGGTTGCCGCGAATCCAGGCCAACAAAATAGCGCCGCCGGCACCAACCGCAGCGGATTCGGTAATGGTGAAAATCCCCATCAGGACCGATCCCATCACCAGGAAGATCAAAATCGCCGTCGGCAAAACCCCGACCGCGAAAGCGCGCCACAACACCGCCACCGACAGCGGCGGGTCTGGGCGCGCCAGGCGCGGCGCGGCGCGCGGATCGAGAATCGCCACGGCGGCGATATACAGCACATAAAACAGCGCCAGGGTAAGGCCCGGATAAATCGCCGCGGCGAACAGATAACCATAGGAAATCTGCAGCATCTCACACAGGAAAACGAGCAGAATGCTCGGCGGGATCAAAATCCCCAGGGTCGACGACGCGGCGATCGTGCCCAGCGCCAAGGACGGGCGGTAACCGGCCTTCAGCATGGTCGGCAAGGCGATTAGGGTGAGCATGATGACCGAGGCCCCAACTACGCCGGTTATGGCGGCGAAAAGAACCCCCATGACCGCCACCGAAATCGCCGTCCCGCCGGGAATGGCGCGCAACAGCAAATGCAAGGTTTCCAGCAGATCTTTGGCCAATTGCGAGCGCTCCAACATCACCCCCATGAAGATCAGCAGCGGCACGGCGATGAGTTGAAGATTTTCCGCGAACAACCAGACTCGCGGCACAAAAATAAAGAACTCGGCGAAGGAAAAAATATCGAGCGCGATGCCCAAGGCCCCGTAAGCGACGGCAAGCCCGCCCAGCACCAGGCCAATCGGATAACCGGTGAACATCAGCGCCATCAGGCTGAGGAACATCAATAGCGGCAAAAGGTCGATCAGCAGGTCGGTCAGGATGGGTTTCCTCCCGTGGGGTAAAATCGCGGAAACGAGGCGCCGCGCGACGACGACAAGCCACCTGAGAATGAAGCGCGGGTCGCAAAATGGGGGATGGAATGCGGCGGCGAGAGCCGCCGTTCGGACGATATCAAAACCGGACCACCAAGGCGCCCCCTATTTCCAATCCAGCCAGTCCGGCGTGGCCGGTAGCAAATCGGCCCGCCCGCGCGGGTAGTCCAGAGGTAAGGGGTCAAGGCGGAGACGCGTCAGACGCTTGAAACTGAATTTCCAGCGGCCGCATTCCCGCCGATAACCGTCCTCGTAATGGCCGTGACCGATATAGCCACGGTGGTCAGGTGCCTCGATTGGGCGGCCGTGGTCGCCCAAATCGACAACATCCATCATCGCCCAAATTCCGCGTGCCTGGTCGGGGCCATTGAAAGCGAGTTCCGGCAGGTGGCAATGGTGCACCGTCACGGCTTTTTCGAAACGGCTGGAAATGCCCGTGATGAAAGTCGCCAGACTGGCCCCGGTGGGGGCCGAGCCGAACCCCTCGAAGACGACGTCATTGGTGAAAAGCGCTTGCAATCGCCGCCACTGCTTGGTGTCGACATAGCGGCAATAGGCCGCCTTCAAGGCGTGGATTTCCAACATATCGTGCAGGCGACCTGGGTCCGTCTGAGCCATGGCGACACCTTTTCCGCTGGCGGGCGCGCTCACAGATCGCTGAGGGCGTTGATATCGGCGATTTCCTCGGCCGTCATGCGCCAATCGGCGGCGGCGGCGTTCTGGGCCACTTGTTCCGCCGTGGTGGCGCCGGCGATCACACTGGGCACATGGTCCTGGCTGGCCAGCCAGCCAATCGCCGCCTCTAAAAGGCTATGGCCGCGCGCCGCCGCGTAATCGGCGACCTTTTCGGCGATGGTCCAATTGCGGTCGGTCAACACCTCTTCGGCGCGGGTCGGCCGCTCGGTCATGCGCGCGCCGTCTGGCATCGCGTGATTGCGCTGGTATTTGCCGGTCAACAAACCATTGGCGAGGGGGAAATAAGGCAAAATGCCGACGCCATAGGCATTGGCGGCGGGCACCAATTCGCCCTCGATCCGGCGGTCGACCAAGCTGTATTCGTTCTGCGCGGAGATAAATCGCACGGTGCCGCCGGCGCGTGCCGCCCATTCCGCCTCGGCCAGTTGCCAGCCGGCGAAATTAGAGCAACCGACATAGCGCACCTTGCCGTCGCGCACCAAATCATCGAGCGCGCGTAAGGTCTCCTCGATTGGCGTCGCGGGGTCGGGGCGATGAACCTGGTACAGGTCCAGGTGGTCGGTGCGCAGGCGGCGCAGGCTGTCTTCCACGGCGCGCATGATGTAATGCCGGCCGGCGCCGTTTAAATACGGTCCCTCGCCCATCGGCAGGCCGAACTTACTGGCCAACACAATGTCTTTGCGATGGTGGCCGAGAATGCGGCCAAGCAAAGTCTCCGATCCACCGCGGTTGCCATACATGTCGGCGGTATCGAACAAGGTGATCCCGGCGTCGAGACAGGCATGCACCACCGCCCGCGTCGCCGCCTCGTCGCATTTAGCGCCAAAATTATTACAGCCGATGCCAACCGCCGAGACCCACAGGCCGGAATGTCCAAGGCGTCGATAATCCATCGGGGAAAACTCCTCTCACGGCGGCCGGCGGCGACCAGAAACCCGATCATAAGCCGACATCGCCGGCCCGGCCAGGGGCCGTCCGCCACAAATTCACAACCGTCAAAGACGCATCAAGACTGTTGCCCGCGCTCGATCATCGGTATCTAAGGGGGGTCGCGGCGTCCGCCGCCTACGCGCACACGCGATCGAACGCAGGCAGTATAACTAAAGAGGGAGGCCCAAATGACCGGTGAGAGCGAGTACACCCCGCCGCGGGTTTGGCAATGGAACAAGGAAAACGGCGGCCAGTTCGCCCATATCAACCGGCCCATCGCCGGGCCCACCCACGACCACGCCCTGCCGGTCGGCAAACACCCGTTACAGCTTTATTCGTTGGCCACGCCGAATGGCGTCAAAGTGACGGTGATGCTGGAGGAACTGCTGGCCCTCGGCCACAGCGGCGCGGAATATGACGCCTGGTTGATCAAAATCCGCGAAGGCGAGCAGTTCGGCAGCGGTTTTGTCGACATCAACCCGAATTCCAAAATCCCGGCCCTCGCCGATCACAGCACGCCGACCCCGACGCGGGTTTTCGAAAGCGGCGCGATCCTGCTTTATCTGGCCGAGAAATTCGGCGCTTTTTTGCCGGTCGATCCGGCGCGGCGGGCCGAGGCTTTGAACTGGCTGTTTTGGCAGATGGGCAGCGCGCCATACCTGGGCGGCGGTTTCGGCCATTTCTACGCCTACGCGCCGTTCAAAATCGAATACCCCATCGACCGCTTCACGATGGAGGTCAAACGCCAATTGGACGTCCTCGACCGCCATCTGGCCGACCATCAATTCATGGCCGGCGAAGAATATAGCATCGCCGACATGGCCATCTGGCCATGGTATGGGAACCTGATCGCCGGCGGCTTGTACAATGACTCGGCGACCTTCCTGGAAGCGCACACCTATACCCATGTCCACCGCTGGCAGCAGGAAATCTGGGCGCGGCCGGCGGTCAAACGAGGTCGCAAAGTCAACCGGGTGGTCGGCAAGCCCGCCGACCAACTACACGAACGCCATGACGCCAGCGATTTCGACCTAAAAACCCAGGACAAGATCGAGGCTGCCGAATAGGCCGGACCCGGGCGGCGGCGGGCATCGCCAAAGCGACGGGTTGGCGGGCGGCTTTTTTACCGCTGGTTAAAGCACCCCCTCCTCGGCCAAGGCCGCCAGTTCGGCATCGCTAAGGCCAAATTCCGCGCCCCAGATCTCTTGGTTATGTTGGCCCTTACGGGGGCCGGCATGGCGCACCTTGGCGGGCGTTTCGGACATCACCGGAAAGGCGTTGGTCATGCGGATCGGACCGAGATCCTCATCCTCCAAGGTGATGATGTCCTCACGCGCTTGATATTGCGGATCGTCGAAAATCTGGTCGGTGGTATAGGCCGGGCCAATCGCCGCCTCGGCCTTTTCGAACGCGTCCAAGACCTCCGGCAAGTCATGGCGGGCGATCCAGTCGGCGACAATCCCGTCGACCTCGTCCAAATGGGCGACGCGGCCTTGCGGGGTCTGAAAGCGCGGATCGGCCGCCACTTCCGGCCCACCGCACAGGGTCAGCACCCGTTTGACAATGGCCGGCGCGTTGGTCGAAATCGCCACCCAATGACCGTCGCGGGTCCGATAGGTATTGCGGGGGGCGTTGTTTTTCGACCGGTTGCCCATGCGCTCGGCGATGATGCCCAATTGGTCGTAATCCAGTGGTTGCGGCCCCATCACCAGGAACAGCGGCTCATAGATGCTGAGATCGATGTACTGACCAACCCCGGCGCCGGTGGCGTCGCGGTGATATAGCGCGAACATCGCCGCGAACGTGCCATAGGCCGCGGCGATCCCGTCGGCCAGGCCGAAATTAGGCAGGGTCGGCGGCCCGTCGGGCATGCCCGTGGCCGCCGCGAAACCGCTAAACGCCTCGGCGATGGTGCCAAACCCGGGACGATGGCGATAGGGCCCGGTTTGCCCGAAACCGGTCACCCGCACCATCACCAGACGGGGATTGAT
>NZLB01000161.1 GCA_002694075.1 Nisaea sp. | reverse complement strand
GGCGGCGCGCCGTCGCCGCTTTCGATGGCTTGCGACAACCACGCCCCCATGGTTAACCCATCGCGCTTGGCGGCGGCCTTGGCGCGGGCGCGGGCGTCGGCGGTGACGCCTTTGATACTCCACGGCAAATCTGGTTTGATATCGGTCATGTTGGCGGTCTCCGTATGGGCCGCCCAAGTATGCGGGCTATCGCGGCGTTTGGCCACAGCGGGCTTGCACAGGTCGGCAATTCCGTTTATATCCCCGGCACATCGTGATCCCGGTATTTTTGGGGCGTAGCCAAGCGGTAAGGCAACGGGTTTTGATCCCGTCATGCGCAGGTTCGAATCCTGCCGCCCCAGCCACCGGCCGAGCAGCGCGGCCGAGTTTGGAGCGCCGCCATTTCCCGCCCCAGCGACAGCCCCACCGAGACCAATTGGACGGGTGTTTTATTCGGCTTCGCGATCGCCGCGATGGCCGCCTTTCAACAGTTTAAATTACCGCCGATCCTGCCCGATCTGTTGACCCTATACAGCTACGACCGGGTCTTCGCCGGCGGCTTGATGTCGATTTACGCGGTGATTGGCCTGCTCGCCTCGCTGGGGCTGGCGGCGGCGATGATGCGTTTTGGTCCGCCGCGCATCCTCACCGGCGCGCTGGTGTTCTTATTCATCGGTAATATGTTCGGCCTGGCGGCGCCGCTGTCGGCGGCGGCAATGATGGCCGGCCGCGCCTGCGAGGGGTTGGGATTCGCGATTTTGGCGATCCTCGGGCCCGTCTACGCCAACCGCAACGCCGCGCCGCGCCACCTGCCGTTGGCTATCGCCTTGACCGCGATTTGGATCCCCGTCGGCCAGCTCAGCGCCGGCGCTTTGGCGCCCTTGGCCCACGCCCTTGGCGATTGGCGTTTGGTTTGGTTGATCAGCCTGGTGGTGGTGTTGATTTTCGGCGGCTGGGCGCGATCGATTTACCGTCATCGGCGGTTCGACATGGTCGCCGGCATTGGCCAGGTCACGGCCACCCCGATCAGCGCGGCCGAACGCCGGCGCTTGATCGTGGCGGCGATCATCTTCCTGTTATGGTCGACACAGTACTTCGCCTATATGACGTGGTTGCCGCAATTCTTGATCGAGGTTCATGGCCTTGGCCCCACCGCCGCGATCTTTGGCTATGCGCTGCCGGTGGTGTTGCTGATCGGGTTTAGCTTACTGACCGCGCGCGGCCTGCGCGCCGGGCTGCCGCTGGCGCCTTTGTTGACCGGCGCCTTGGTCTTACAGGCCGGTATCTGGTTGACCATGGGGTGGGCCGATAGCGCCGCCAGCGGTCTGCTGTCCCTGGTTCTTTACGGGGTCGGTATCGGGATTACCCCGGTTTGTCTTTTCGGGATGCCGGCGGCCATTTTAGGGCCCATGCGCAGTGGCCCCAAAGCCTTCGCCATTTTGATGACCGGCCGCAACTGCGGGGTATTGATCGGCCCCATCCTGTTGCCGCAATTGATCGTCCTCACCGCCGATTGGCATGCCGCCGGCCCGGTGTTCAGCGCCGGCACGGCCCTGGCCGCGGTGTTGGCCGGGGGTTTGGCCCTGGCCCTGCGCGCGGCGGCGCGTTAAATGTTGAGGCGATAGCCGCCCGGCTCGGTCGCCAGCAGACGAGCTTCGGCCGGGTCGGCCTCGATTTTCTGGCGCAGACGGTAAATATGCGTTTCAAGGGTGTGGGTGGTGACCGCCGCGGCGTAGCCCCAGACTTCGCCTAACAAGGTTTCTCGGCTGACGGTTTGGCCGGCGGCGGCGAGCAGAAACTGCAAAATCTGAGTTTCCTTTTCAGTCAACCGAATAGGCCGGTCGCCGGCGATCAGTTCTTTGGCGCCGGCCCGAAATTGATATGGCCCCAAAGCCACCCCGGGGCCATCGCCGCCGCGCACCGCCGCGCGCACGCGCGCCAAAAGATCGGCGAGGCGCAACGGTTTGGCGAGCCAGCCATCGGCACCGGCGTCCAAAGCCGCCGCCGCCATCGCCGGGTTATCGGGCGGCGTTAAAACGATCACCGGAAAGGTTTCCCCGGCGGCCCGCCAATTGGCACATAGCGAGGGCGCACTGGGCGCCGCCAAGCCAGCGTCCAGCACCGCCGCGTCGTGGCCGGCGGCGGCGGCGGTGCGGCCATCGGCGAGGGCCGTGACGGTGAAGTCGCCGGCGCGCGTCAATTGCACGCCGACATGGTCGCGAAAAACGGCGTCGCCGTCGATCAGCAACAAGCGAATGGTCATGATGACACGGGCGCCCCGGCGGTGACGCGCGGCGGCGGCGCGAAAATCAAGCGCAGCATCGCTTCGGCCAAGGGATGGGTGGGATCGGCGAAAGCGGTGAGGGCGGTGAAATGATTTCCTCCGGTGACATCGACGGCCAAGGCCGGCCGCCGCCGGGCGCGTAGCGCCGCCGCCAAATCGTCGCGCTGGCGCAAATACTCCGGTCCCTCTTGGTCGCCGACCGCCAGCACCAAGGGCGGTAGGTCGGGCAGAGACTCCGGAGCCGCCTGCAGGCGCGCCAGTGGGCTATGCGCGGCCACCGCCGCCGGGTCCAGGTTGAGCACCTCGTTCAGAAAGCTCAGCCGGATCGGTCGCAAATCGTGCAAGCCGCTGATCGAGCAACCGCCGGCGAGCAAATCGGGCCGGCCGGCGGGGCCGCACATCAACGCGGTTAAATGACCGCCGGCGGAATGGCCGGCCAGGTACAGTCGGCTGGGATCGCCGCCGAATTCGGGCGCCTTGACGGCCAGCCAAGCCAGCGCCTGGCCAATATCGGCGACAATCTCGGCCAGGGTCACCGCCGGGCACAGGCGATAGCCGATCGAGACGAAGTGAATTTCGCTGGCGACATACGCCGGCGCTAGAAAATGGCCCACCGATTTATCCCGGCGATGCCAATAGCCGCCATGGATAAAGGCCAGCACCGGCGCGCCTTGCTTGGCGGTCGGAAAAATATCCAGGGTTTGACGCGCCTGGTCGCCATAGGGAAGATCGAGATCGCAGCTAAGATGGCGCCGCGCCTCGGCGCCGCGGTCGTCCCACGCGGCGGTGATGGTCGCCACCTCGGCGACTTTTTTCATGTTGTCGTATTCACGGTCCAGGGCCGCCTGGTCGTAATCCAAGAAAACCGCCGACATCATCCACACCCCTCTCGCCTTGACCTGACCGCCTTTCCGTACAATATGCAGCCCCATGAGCGGACACCAGAATTTTACCCCGACGGCGCGCGCGCCGGGCCAAGTCGCCGTTGACCGAGCGATTGCCGACCTGCGCCGCGGAGGCATTGTGGCGCTGCATGACCAGCATCGCGACACCCTGGCGGTGGTCGCCGCCGCCGAACTCCTCGGCGCCACCCGGGTCAGCGATTTGACCCGCCTCGCCGGGTCGGCGGCCGTGTTGGCGGTGACAGGCCCGCGCGCCCAGGCCCTCGGCCTTGCCGAAAACGCGACTACCGCCCGCACCATCGCGCTGACCCGCGACATCGACGAGGACATGGTCAGCCGCCTGGCCGATCCCAGCCTGGCGCCCGGCGATGCCGCGGCGCTTGACGTCAGCGGGTTGACGGTTCTGCCGGCGATTGGCGCCGGGCCGGCCGAGCGGGCGCTGGAATTGATGAAACTGGCCGGGCTGCTGCCGGCGGCTGTGGTCGCCCTGGTCGCGCCGATCGCGCCGATGACGGCCGAGCGCTGGGCCGCCGCCCATAGCCTGCTGCTGGTCGATGTCGCGGCGGTCGCCGCCTATCGCGCGCGCGTGGCAGCGCGCTTGACACGCGCGGCGGCGGCGCATGTGCCGCTGGCCGACGCCGAGAACTGCGAAGTCGTCGCGTTCCGCCCGCTGGACGGCGGCAGCGAACATCTGGCCCTGGTCATCGGTACCGTCGACCGCGCCGCACCGGTACTGACCCGGGTGCATTCGCAATGCCTGACCGGCGACCTATTGGGCAGCCTAAGGTGCGACTGCGGCGACCAATTGCGCGGCGCGATCCGGGAAATTAACGCCGCCGGCGGCGGCATCCTCCTCTACCTGGCCCAGGAGGGGCGTAATATCGGCTTGCTCAATAAGCTGCGGGCCTACGCCTTGCAGGATGGCGGCTTGGACACCATCGACGCCAATTTGGCGTTGGGCTTCGACGCCGATGAGCGGGTCTATCAGCCGGCC
>NZLB01000160.1 GCA_002694075.1 Nisaea sp. | reverse complement strand
TCGCGCGCAAGGTGAACGTAACACCGTTGGCCCTGATGCTTGATGTTGATTTTGAAATAATAAACGCGACGCAACACTACACCCGGCTTGGATAAAACACCGCCAAAATGCTCAATACACCCAAGAACAGCTTCGAGAATTGGGGCGCGTCCTCCCTGGTGTCATCAAGGAAATCAAAGTTGTGCTGCGCGCCCGAAAGGAGAACGCGCTAGGCGCGCCATCGGCGCCCTAGCCTGACCTTCCGCCACCCGCCGGATGCCGCGTTTCAACAATTGCAAGGTCAAGGTCGCGGTGCTGACCTGGACCAGGGCTTCTTTCAACGCCGGTGTCATTGGACCCCTTTCTTTTCCCCAGGTGTTGACGATAGTCTGTCGCTTGTCCCGCGCGGTGTCTATCGCGCAAGCCTCAACACAGGATCGCGGCAATGAATCAGATGACCGGCGGCGAGGCGACCGTCGCCATGTTGCAAGCCCATGGCGTGGATCGCATCTTCGGCCTTTGTGGTGACACCAGCTTGCCGTTTTACGACGCCTTGTTTCGCATTGGCGGCAAAATCGACCACGTGCTGACCCGCGACGAACGCTCGGCCGCCTATATGGCCGACGCCTACGCCCGAGTGACCGGCCGAGTCGGCGTCTGCGAAGGGCCGAGCGGCGGCGGCGCCACCTATATCCTGCCGGGCGTGGTCGAAGCCAACGAAAGCTCGATCCCGATCCTGTCGATCACCACCGATATCTCGGTCGCCGCGCGCGGCCGCTTCGCCCTCACCGAATTGGACCAGACCGGGCTGTTCCGGCCGCTGACCAAATGGAATCAAGTGATCGATCGCGCCGCCGATATTCCCGCCGTGCTGCGCGCCGGCTTCCGCAACCTGACCACCGGCCGGCCCGGCGCCGGCCATATCGGCCTGCCCTTCGATGTCCAGCGCGGCATGGTCGAGGCCGAGGACATTTGGGCCGACCCGGCCCATGGCCAGTTTCCGGCCTGGCGGGTGGCGCCCGACCCGGCGGCGACTGCGGCCGCGGTCGAGGCCCTTTTGTCGGCCAAATCGCCGCTTATCATCGCCGGCGGCGGGGTCGTCATTTCCGGCGGCCAGGCGGCCCTGCGAACGCTGGCCGAGGCCCTCGACGCGCCGGTCGCCACCACCATCAGCGGCCAAGGCGCCATCGCCGAGGATCACCCCTTGGCGGTCGGCGTGGTCGGCAGCAATGGCGGGGTGGTCGAAACCCGCGAATTGGTCGAAGCCGCCGACCTGGTGTTTTTCGTCACCTGCCGGGCCGGCTCGGTGACCACCGAGCGCTGGCGCTATCCGGCGCCGGGCAAAACCCGCATCGTCCACCTGGACAGCGACCCGGCGGTGATCGGCGCCAATTACCCGACCGAGGTGGCGGTGGTCGGCGACGCCCGCCTGGCCCTGGAGGCGATGGTCACGGCGCTCGCCGAACAAAGCCGCGACCATGGCGCGGCGGCGCGGGTGGCGGCGGCCAAGGCGCGCAAATTCGCCGCCTTTCAGGAGTTGGCGACCAGCGACGCCACACCGATCCGCCCGGAACGGGTGATCGCCAGCCTGCAACGGGTATTGCCGCGCGACGCGGTGATCGTCGCCGACCCGGGCACGCCTTGTCCTTATGTCTCGGGCTATTACGAATTCCTTGAGACCGGCCGGTATTTCATCTCCAACCGCGCCCATGGCGCCCTTGGCTATTCGATGGCCGGCGCGGTCGGCGCGCAATATGGCCGGCCCAACGCGAAAGTGATCTCGCTGATGGGCGACGGCAGTTTCGGCTTCACCGCCGGCGAGATGGAAACCCTGGTGCGGCTGGGCGTGCCGATCACCATGGTGGTGTTTTCCAATAGCGTCTTCGGCTGGATCAAGGCCGGCCAGCGCGCCGGTTTTGAGGAACGCTATTTCTCGGTCGATTTCTCGCGCACCGACCATGCCAAAGTGGCCGAGGCTTTCGGCGTCAAAGCCTGGACCGTCGCCGATCCGGCCGATCTCGATGGCGCCCTCAAAGCGGCCATCGCCCATGACGGACCCAGCCTGGTCGATGTCATCGCCCAACCCCTCAACGAGGCGCGCGCGCCGGTTTCCGAATGGATCGCCTAAGCCCCCTCGCCCGCGAAAGGACCCTGCCATGACCGACCATGTTTTGATCGACGTCGCCGACGGCGTCGCCACCTTGACTATGAACCGGCCGGACACGCGCAACGCGCTGTCCCATGAAATGCGCGCCGCGATGGCCGATTTCCTGGACGCCCACCGCGACGACCCGGCGGTGCGCTGCATTGTGCTGAAAGGCGCCGGCGAGCATTTCATGGCCGGCGGCGACGTCAAATCCTTCGCCGAATTCGCCCGCGACATGAGCCCGGTGGAACGGCGCACCTATTTTGAGCGGCGCATCCACAACGGCCATCGGTTGATCCTGCAATTGCGTGACCAGCCGCAACCGATCATCGCCGCCATTCGCGGCGGCGCCGCCGGTTATGGCGTGTCACTGAGCCTGGCCAGCGATTTGGCGATCGCCTCCGACAACGCCTTTTTCACCCTCGCTTATGTCAATATCGCGACCAGCCCCGACGGCTCGTCGAGCTATTTCCTGCCGCGCGCGGTGGGTTTGAAAAAAGCCATGGAGATCGCCTTGCTCGGCGACCGCTTCGACGCCCATGAGGCGGCCCGCCTGGGCGTCGTCAACCGGGTGGTGCCCGACAGCGACTTGGAAGGCGAGGTCGACAAACTGGCCCGCCGGCTGGCCAATGGCCCGGCCCACGCGCTGGCCAGCATCAAACGCCTGGTCCATGGCTCGCTCGACAACGATGTCGACCGGCAATTGCGCATGGAGGCGGAAAGCTTCGCCGCCTGTTCGATGACCGCCGATTGGGCCGAGGGCGTCACCGCCTTCGCCGAAAAACGCAAACCGCGCTTCGGCGAAGGCTGAGCGGCGCCTTAGGCGACGTTGGTCATGACGATGGTGCCGGAGGCGGCGAACATGCCGCCGACCCCATGGACGACCGAGATTTCGGCACCCTCGACCTGGGCCGGCGAGGTGCCGCGCATCTGCCGCACGCCTTCCTGCAAAGCGTACATGCCGTACATGCCGGAGTGCATGTAAGACAGCCCGCCGCCATTGGTGTTCATCGGCAGTTGGCCGCCCAGCCGGGTATTGCCCTCGGCGATGAAGGCGCCGGCCTCGCCGCGGCCGACGAAGCCGAGATCCTCCAAGCCGTAAATCGGCAAATGGGCGAAAGCGTCATAGATCATCAAGTGATCGACATCGCCGTGGCTGATGCCGGCCGCCTCGAAGGCGGTGCTGCCGGCGACCCGGAAGGCGCGGCTGCTGGTGAAGTCGGACATCTGGCTGATCAGCGGCGTTTCGGCGCTTTCGCCGGTGCCGCGGATATAGACCGGTTTGGTCGGAAAATCCTTGGCCCGGTCGGCCGAGGTCAGAATCAGCGCACCGCCGCCATCGGTCACCAAACAGCACATCAACAGCCGGAAGGGATAGCAGATCATTTTCGAGTCGAGCACGTCGTCGACCGTGATCGGGTCGCGGAAGCTGGCGCGCGGATGGAAGCCGGCCCATTCCCGCTGGGTCACCGCGACCATCGCCAATTGTTCCTCGGTCAGGCCGTAATCGGTCATGTAACGCATCACCGGGATGGTGAACATCGTCGGCGGGCGGGTGACCCCATAGGGCTGTTCGAACTGCATTTGGAACAGCGAGGGGAAAATCGACGGGCCATGGCGGCCGATCCAATGGCGGCCGCTTTCGCCATGGGGGATCAGCGCGGTGGTGCACAA
This sequence comes from Nisaea sp., assembly GCA_002694075.1. Classification (GTDB taxonomy): domain Bacteria; phylum Pseudomonadota; class Alphaproteobacteria; order Thalassobaculales; family Thalassobaculaceae; genus TMED26. The sequence continues at coordinate 10,067 of NZLB01000160.1, read as the reverse complement.
CCCGGCCTCGATGGCGGCGGCGGCGTGGCGCACATGCAGCATGAACGAACAACCCCCGACCGAGGTGCCATCGACCCAGGTCGGCGTGATGCCCATGTAATGGGCGAGTTCGACGGCGTTATGGCCGGCGGTGGCGACGCCATCGATATCCTTGATGGTCAAGCCGCAATCGGCCAAGGCGTTGAGCGCGGAATCGGCGTGGATTTGAATTTGCGCCATCTCCGGCAGCTTACCCATGTGGGTGGATTCGGCGGCGCCGACAATGGCGACGGAATTGCGTTGCATGGCTGTTCTCCCCCGTCAGGTCGCCGGCTTGAATTGCGGCAAAGTGATCTCGTCGGTGAGCCTTTCGAAGGTCACCTCCAGCGGCATGTCGATTTGCAAGGCCTCGGGGGTTTGCGGACAGCCGACGATATTGCTCATCAAGCGGGGGCCTTCCTCCAACTCGACCACCGCGATAGCGAAGGGCGGGGTAAAGCCGGGCGAGGGCAAATGATTGATCACATAGCTGAACAGCCGGCCGCGACCGGAAGCGGTGAAGACCTCGACCGCCCGCGACCCACAGGTCGGACAAAACGGCCGCGGCGGAAAATAGATATGGCCGCAGTCGGTGCACCTTTGCAGGCGCAGCTCGCCGGCCTTGGCGCCATCCCAATAGTGTTGGGTTTCCGGTGTCGGCACCGGGATCACGCGTCCGTCACTGCTCATCCTTCGCTCTCCTTATCGGTTGGGGTCATGTTGGCTTAGGGGTCAATCGTCTTCAGAACGTGTCGCCAATCCCGCCGTCCGCCGAGGACCCGCGGGACCACCAGATGATCGTCCGCGACCTGACAGACGATGAGGTGTTGATCGCTGAGGTGCAGGCGGACCGGCGGATCGAATTCACGGTGCAACGCCGCCATTTCGGGAAAGGCCAACAGGCGATTGAAAACATCCTCCAGTTCATCCAGGTGGCGGTCGGCCTGGGTCAAAGACCAAGGGTGCGCGGTGTAGTGCCAAATCTCCTCAAGATCCTCCCGTACCGCCGGGGTGAGACGGGTATGGGTCAGCTTAGGCGCCTCCTGACGGTTCGCGGCCGAGTGGCCGGCACGCGCTTTCGACTTATGACAAAGTCTGCCATTAGGCTGTCCCGGCGATCAACCGGCGTCGACCAAGGCGCCGGCGGCCTTGAGGTCGGCGATGGTCGCGGCGTCGAAGCCCCATTCGGTCAGGACGGCGTCATTATGCTCACCGGCGAAGGCCGGCGGCGCCTGAATTTCCGGCGCGGTGCGGCTGAACCGCGGGGCCGGCGCCGGCTGCAGCACACCGTCCGGCGCGACGAAGGTTTCGCGGGCGGCGACATGGGGGTGGTCGAGCACCTCGTCCATGGCCATCACCGGGGCGAAGCAAATATCGGTGTCGCCCATGATCTCGGTCCATTCGGCGCGGGTTTTGGTTTTGAACACGGCGGCCAATTTGTCTTTCAGGGCCGCCCAGCCGTCGGGTGTCCACTGGTCGTCCCATTCCGGGCCGTCCAGGTCCAACGTCTCGCGCAGCATTTGATAGAATTGCGGCTCAATCGAGCCGATGCAGATCCACAGACCGTCGGCGCATTCGTACGTGCCATAAAAATGGGCGCCGCCGTCGAGCCAGTTTTGCCCGCGCGGCAGGTTTGGCCAGCGGCCGACCGCCTTGGCCGAATAAATGCCGGCCATCAGGGCCGCCGCACCATCGACCATGGCGGCGTCGACCACCTGTCCCTGGCCGGAATTTTTCGCCTCCAACAGGCCGCAGACCATGCCGAAGGCGAGCAACATGCCGCCGCCGCCAAAATCGCCAACCAGGTTCAGCGGCGGCACCGGGCCGCGCGCGACATCGCCAATCGAGTCCAACGCCCCGGTTAGCGCGATATAGTTGATGTCATGGCCGGCGCGCTTGGCCAGCGGACCGTCCTGGCCCCAGCCGGTCATGCGGCCATAAACCAGCCGCGGGTTGCGCGCCAGGCAGACCTCGGGGCCAAGCCCCAAACGTTCCATCACGCCTGGGCGGAAGCCCTCGACCAGGCCGTCGGCCTCGGCCACCAGGGCCAGCACCGCGTCAATCGACGCCGGGTTTTTGAGATCCAGCGCGACCGAGCGGCGCCCCCGATTGAGCAGGGCGGCGCGGCTGGAACCGCCCAGCGGGTTACCACCCGGCCGGTCGATTCGAATGACCTCGGCGCCCATGTCCGACAGCATCATGCAGCCATGGGGGGCCGGGCCGATGCCGACCATTTCGATGATCCTTAAACCTTTCAACGGTCCCATCTTATTTCCTTCCCTCGGTGCCGGCCTTACGTCCTTCTTCGGCGGCGATCAAATTGCGTTTGATGACCAGCAGGGCATCGACCAAATCCTCAATCCGTTGGGCGTCGAGCCCGGCCAGGCTGGTGCCGTTCAGGACATTGACGCCGCGCTGCATGCGGCGGCGCACCTCGACCACTTTATCGGTCAGCCATACCCGATTGGCGCGCCGGTCGGCGGGGTCTTTCTGGCGAGCGACCCAGCCGGCCGCCTCCAGTCGATCGATAATCCCGCCAAGCGAGACACGGCCGAGATCGATCCGCTTGGCGAGTTCGGCTTGCGTCACGCCATCCTCGGCGTAAAGCACCCCAAGCACCCGCCATTGCGCCCGGGTGATGCCCAGGGGGCGCATCATTTGGTCGAAAGCGGCGCTCCGCAAACGGGCGACGTCATGCAGCAAAAAGCCGAGATTACGGTCCGGATCGAGGCGACCACGCGCCATCGGGGAGAGGCGCCGCCGGGCTAGCCGGCGACCACCGCCTTGCCATTGTTGAGCACCACCGCGTCGCGCTCGACGACGCGCGCGCGGAACGACACGATGTCGCCGTCGCGCCACATTTCGGTGCGGATGGTTTCGCCGGGATAAACCGGCGAGGAAAACCGCAGGGCCAGGCTTTTGAAGCGCGCCGGGTCATAGCCGCATTGGGTTTTCAAAATCGCGTGGCCGGCGACGCCCAGGGTACAAAGCCCATGGAGGATCGGCGCCTTGAAACCGGCGGCGGCGGCGACCGCCGGGTCGGCATGCAAGGGGTTGGGATCGCCCGACAAGCGGTAGATCAGGGCCGCCTGCGGCAGGACCGGCAGGTCGCAATGGCTGTCGGGATCCCGCTCGGGCAGGCTGTGGACCGGTCGGGTCGGGCCGCTTGGGCCGTCAAAACCGCCGTCGCCGCGGGCGAAGGTCGTGGAATTCAAGGTGGCGATCTTGGCGCCCGTCGCCTTATCGGTCAGCACCCGCTCCAGATATAACAACGCGCCTTTATCGGCACCCTTGTCGATAATCTCGGTGATACGGGTCTCGCCGACCACCGTCGCCGCCGCCGGCACCGGCCCATGTAGTTCGATTTCCTGCTCGCCGTGGAGAACCTTTTGCCAGGCGATGCCGCTGTTCGGGTCACGCGCCCAAAAGCCCGGTCCGGCCAGGACCACGGCCATGGTCGGCAGGGCGGCGAAACCGTCGGCTTCCTCGAAGGTGTAGCGCAATTGGTCGCTGTCCAGAGGATCGGCGCCAAGACCGAGGCCAAGGGCGTACAGGATGCTGTCCTTGGCGGTGTAGCTTTGTTCGACCTGGCCGAAGGGCCAGGCCATCAACTTGTCGTAATCAATCGCCATTGGCGCGTCTCCCGCGCGGCTGCGCTTAGATCGGATCCCAGGTGAAGATGTCGGCGCTGCGATCAAGCGGGAAGAAGCTCGCCTGCAGCGAAGGGAAGACGGTGTCGACCACCCCTTCCGGCGTCCACCCCTCGGCGGTGTGGACCGAGCGCACCGGCCGCGATTGCCCCATCAGGAAAATCTCGTTGTTGCGGACCGCGAAAATCTGGCCGCTCACCTGTTTGCCGGCTTCCGAGGCCAAAGCCACGGCCAACGGCGCGATTTTGGCCGGCGTCATCGCCTTCAACTTGTCGACACGGGCGCGCTGGGCCTCGTCGCCAATCGGGATGGTGCCGATCATGCGGCTCCAGGCGAAAGGCGAAATACAGTTCGAGGTGACGCCAAAACGCGCCATATCGAGGGCGATCGACTTGGACAGGCCGGCGATGCCCAGCTTGGCGGCGGCGTAATTGGCTTGACCGAAATTGCCGATCAAGCCGGAGGTCGATGTGAAGTGAACGAAACAGCCGCTGCCCTTTTCGCGGAAATGGGTGGCCGCCGCCCGGCTGACGTTGAACGCGCCCTTGAGATGGACGTTGATCACCGCGTCCCATTCCTCTTCCGTCATTTTATGGAAAATGACGTCGCGCAGGATGCCGGCGTTGTTAACCACGATGTCCAGCCCCCCGAATTGGTCGATGGCTTGGGCGACCATCGCTTCGCCGGTGGCGAAATCGGCGACACTGCCGAAATTGGCCTCGGCTTCGCCGCCGGCGTCGCGGATTTCCTTGACGACTTCCAGCGCCGGCTCCTGGTCGGCGCCCTCGCCGGAGGTGGTGCCGCCCAGATCGTTGACGATCACTTTGGCGCCATTGGCCGCCATCATGATCGCCATATCGCGGCCGATGCCACGGCCGGCGCCGGTGATCAAGGCGGTTTTTCCGTCAAGAAGCTTGCCCTCGCTCATCCCATTTCCCCTGGTTTCAGCCGCGTCATAGCGCGCGCTTGTTTCAAATTAGTACGTGTGCGTACTATAAAACCGAGACAGGGATTGTCACGCGCAAATTAGCCGCGATAAACGCGGCACAGACTGGGAGGTCGACCACAATGTTCACGCGTACCGTCTATTCCGAAGAGCATGAGGTTTTTCGCCAATCGGTGCGCCGGTTTTGCGAAAGCGAGATCGCGCCCCATCACGCGCAATGGGAAAAGGATGGCGCGGTCAGCCGCGAGCTGTGGCTTAAGGCCGGCGAGCAAGGTCTGCTCTGCTGCTCGGTGCCCGAGGAATATGGTGGTCCCGGCGGCGACTTTTTGATGTCCGGCGTGGTGGTCGAGGAATTGGCCCGCATTGGTGCCACCGGCCCGGGTTTCTATCTGCATTCGGAAATCGTCGCGCCTTATTTGGTGCATTACGGCACCGAGGAACAAAAGCAGGAATGGCTGCCGAAAATGGTGCGGGGCGAGACCCTCGGCGCCATCGCCATGTCCGAACCGGCGGCCGGCTCCGATCTGCAAGGCATCAAAACCACCGCCCTACGCGACGGCGACGATATCGTCATCAATGGCTCGAAAGTGTTCATCACCAACGGCCAGCTCGCCGATCTGGTGATCGTCGTTTCCAAGACCAATCCCGACGCCGGCGCCAAGGGGACCAGCCTGGTCCTGGTCGAACGTGGCCGCGACGGCTTCAAACGCGGCCGCAATTTGGAAAAAATCGGCTGGAAGGCGCAGGACACGTCAGAGCTATTCTTCGATAACGTGCGGGTACCGGCGACCAATTTGCTGGGGGGCGAAAATCGCGGCTTTATTCAGTTGGTCGAGCAATTGCCGCAGGAGCGCCTGCTCGTCGCGATGCGCTCGACCTCGGCGATGGAAGCCGCGCTTGAAGAAACCGTCGCCTACACCACCGACCGACGGGCCTTTGGCAAATCCATCGCCGAATTCCAAAACACCCGTTTCAAGTTGGCCGAGGTGAAAGCCAAGGTGACCACGATGCGCGTCTTCATCGACCAGTGCATCGAAAACCACATGCGCGGCGAATTGGACGCCACCGACGCCGCCATCGCCAAGCTACAAAGCACCGAAACCTTGTGCCAGGTGCTCGACGACTGCCTGCAAATGCATGGCGGCTATGGCTATATGTGGGAATATCCGATTGCCCGCGCCTGGGCCGACGCCCGCATGGGCCGCATCGCCGGCGGCACCAGCGAAATCATGAAGGAAATCATCGGGCGTTCGTTGTTCCAGCACTGAGCCGGCGCCCTCTTCCCCAGTGCGCGGAGCGCCCATGGACGATTACGCCCAACTTCACCCCGGCGCCTTCGCCGCCCGTACGCCCGACCGGCCGGCGGTGATTATGGCCGGCAGCGGCCGGGTGATCACTTTCGCCGACTTCGAGGCGCTGTCCAATCAATGCGCGCATCTGCTGCGTTCCTTGGGGTTGGCGCGCGGCGATCGGGTGTCGATTTTGATGGAAAATCACCCGCTCTACCTGCCGCTGGCGTGGGGCGGCATGCGCGCCGGCCTGCGCGTGACGGCGATTTCGACCCATCTGGGGAGCGCGGAGGTCGACTACATCCTGACCGACAACGACTCCCAAGCTCTGCTCACTAGCCACGCCATGGCGGCCACCGCCGGGGCCCTCAAGGCGGCTGGCGTGCCGGCCGCCGCGCGGCTAATGGCGGATCGCCAGGTGGCCGGTTTCGGCGACCTGGACGCGGCCTTGGCGGCGCAGCCAACGACACCCATCGGCGACCAGTCGGAAGGCGTCGAGATGCTTTATTCATCGGGCACCACCGGCCGGCCGAAAGGGGTCAAGAAACCCTTGTCCGACAACCCGTTCGGCGAGCCCGCGGCCTGGCACCGCACGATGATGAAGCTCTACGAGGTCGATGAACGGTCGATATATCTGTCGCCGGCGCCGCTCTATCACGCCGCCCCGCTGATGTTTAACATCCGCTCTATCCGGTTTGGCGGCACCTCGGTGGTGATGGAGAAATTCGACGCCGAAAGCGCGCTGGCGCTGATTGAGAAGTATCAAATCACCCATAGCCAATGGGTGCCGACTCATTTCATTCGCATGCTGCGCCTGCCCGACGACGTGCGCGCGCGCTATGACCTGTCCAGCCATCGGGTCGCGGTGCATGCCGCCGCGCCCTGCCCGGTCGATGTCAAACGCCAGATGATCGACTGGTGGGGGCCGATTATCCGCGAATATTACGCCGGCTCCGAAGGCAATGGCTATTGCGCCATCGACAGCGCCGACTGGCTGGCCAAACCGGGCTCGGTGGGGCGTGCCCTGATCGGCACCTTGCGCATCTGCGACGACGCCGGCGAAGTCCTGCCAAATGGCACGCCGGGCACCGTTTTTTTCGAAGGCGGGCCGGTTTTCGACTATCATAACGACCCGGACAAGACCGCCGAATCGCGCCATCCCAAAGGCTGGAGCACCCTTGGCGATATTGGCTATGTCGACGACGAGGGCTTTCTGTTCCTGACCGACCGGCGCGCCTTCACCATCATCTCCGGCGGAGTCAATATTTACCCCCAGGAATGCGAGAACGTCCTGGCCAGCCACCCCCAGGTTTATGACGTGGCGGTGATCGGGGTGCCCAACGCCGAATTTGGCGAGGAGGTGAAAGCGGTGGTGCAGGCCGTCGACCCGGCCGCCGCCGGCGCCGATCTGGCGGCCGCCTTGATGGCCCATTGCCGGGCCCGGCTGAGCCATGTGAAATGTCCCCGCAGCATCGATTTTGTCGACCAGTTACCGCGCCAAGAAAACGGCAAACTCTATAAACAAAAGCTGCGCGCGCGGTATTGGACCGACGGCGCCGCCTTGCCGCGCTAAATCCTGTCGTCGGCGGGATACAGCCTGGAGTGCAGTGTGCTATGATAAATTGCAATCACTGCACGAAAATGGATTTCAATGAGCCATCGTCTGATCAACAGTTTAAAACGCGACCACGTCAAGCACCGGCGTCTTTTGGATATTTTCGCGCGCCAAATCGACCGGGTCGCAAAGGTGCAAGCGCCCGACTACGACATTGTCGAGGGCGTCATCGAGTATTTCACGACCTACTCCCTCAGGGTCCATCACCCCAAGGAGGAAATGTTGATCGCCGCCATCGCCGCGCGCGACCCGGCGGCGGCCGAGGCGCTCACCGGGTTGATCGCCGAACATCACGATTTTCACCAGCGCATTGAAGCCTTTGGCGCCCAAGTACGCGGCGTCCTGGGCGAAGGCACGGTGATGATGGAACGCGACGCCTTTACCGAAATGGCCTATGATTTCATTGACCGGGAGCGGCGCCATATGAGTTTCGAAGACATGCATTTGTTCCCGGCGGCGCGCCGCCACCTGACGGCCGAGGATTGGCGGGAGTTGGAGGATCAAATCGCCGCCGAGCCGGATTTTGGCCGCCGCGCGACACGTCGCTACGCTATTCTTCGCCGTGAAATTCTGAACTGGGAAAAACAGAATTTAGACGGCGACGCGGCGCCCTGACCGGCCTATTCCGGCGCTGGCCCGGTGACGATCAAGGCGTCGACGATGGTCACCCCATCGCCATGGGCGATCACCGGATTGAGATCCAGCTCCGCGATATGATCGCCGTGGGCGGCGACCAGCGCGGCCAAATCGACCAGCAGGCGGGTGAGCGCGGCCAGATCGGCCGCCGGTTGACCACGAAAACCAGCGAGCAAAGGCGCCACCGCCGGGCCGGCGAGCAGCGTCGTCAAATCATCCGCCCCCACCGGCAACGGCAGCGTCACGCCGCCGCCCAATAACTCGGCCATGACGCCGCCGGGACCGACCGTCAACATCGGCCCAAAAGTGGCGTCGCGGTGCACCCCGATCAAAAGCTCCACCCCCGGCGCGGCCATCGCCTGCACCAGGACGCCGTCGACATCCGTGGCGCCGGCAGCCGCCGCCCGCGCCATCAGCTGGTCATAGCCGGCGGCCACCTCGGCGTCGCCGGCGCGGCCCAAAAGCACCAAGCCATAATCGCTTTTATGGGCGAAATCGGCGGCCTGCACCTTCATCGCCACCGGCCCGCCAAGCGCCTGGGCGGCGCTCACCGCCGCCGCCGCATCGGTCACCAAATGGCCGGCCGCGACCGGCAGACCGTGGTCGCGCAGCCACGCCTGGGCGCGGTATTCGGGCATCGGCCCAGTCGCCGGCCAATCGGCCGGCACGGGCGCCGGGGCGACTGCCGGCGGCGCCGTGAAAGCCGCCCGCCGGGCGCCGTAATCGGCCAGCGCGCGGGCCGCCCGGGCACAATTCAACGGGTCGGTGAACAGCGGAAAACCACAGGACGTCAACACTTCCACCGCCGACGGGTGGGGCAGGGTATAGGACCAGAAAAACACCGGTTTAGACGTCGCGGCGCGGACCCGCTGAAGGGCCGGACGATCTTGCTCGATGCGGCCCGGCAGGCGCGCCGAGGCGACGGCGATAATCGAATCGATGCCTGGCGCGTCGCGCAACAGGTCGATCAAACCGGCGTAGCCGAGGTGGTGGATCGCCTGGGCGGTGGCGTCGACCGGATTGTCCGAGGCGCCATAGGACGGCAAATGCTGGTCGATGGCGGCGCGTGTCGCGGCATCCAGGACCGGCACCGACAAACCGGCCGCCGCCGCGCTATCGGCCATCCAGCCGCCGGCGCCGCCGGAGGCGGTGAAAATCGCGGTGGCGGTGCCGGTCGGCGAGAAATCGCCCATGAAAGCGAAACCGGCCGCCAGGTCGACCGCCTGGCTGGGCGTTTCGGCGGGGATCAACCCGTAATGGGCGAACATCGCCCGATAGGCGCCATCGGCACCGGCGAGCGCGGCGGTGTGCGACAGGGCGGCGCGCTGGCCGGCCTCCGATTGGCCCACTTTGACGACGATGATCGGCTTGCCGGCGGCCAGGGCTTTGGCCGCGGCGCGGCGAAAGGTTTCCGCCGTTTTGACGTTTTCCAGAAACAAGATGAAGACATCGGCCTCATCGGCATCGACCATCCACTCGACCAGGTCGAAGGTTTCGACGCAAGCTTCATTGCCGGTTGTCACCACATGGCTGAAAGCCAAGCCTTTCGGGCGACCCTGATCGAGAAAAGAAAACCCGACCCCGCCGGATTGGGCGATCACCGCCACCCGCCGACTGGTCGAGCCGGCCGGCGGGTCGAGCGCCCCGTCATGGTCGATGACCGGCGAGAAAGTCGGCGCCAGGCGCGCCTGCAAATTGGCGAAACCTTCGGAATTCGGCCCCAAGACCAGCATGCCGGAGGCCGCCGCGATAGCCGCGATTTCGGCCTGCAAATCGCGGCCGCCGGCGCAGCTTTGCTCAGCGAAGCCGGACGAGATGATTTGCGCCGCTTTGACGCCTTTGGCGGCGCAGTCGGCGAGCACCACCGGCACATGGGGCGCCGGCACAATGACGATGGCCATATCGACCTCGCC
>NZLB01000159.1 GCA_002694075.1 Nisaea sp. | reverse complement strand
CGGCGAGCACCACGGCCGAGGTCTCGCTGTCGTGGTCGAAGCTATGGGCGGCCGCCGTCAGCTCGCGCAATAGCGCCTGCGACATGGGGTTGGCGGGCGTGCCGCGGTCGAAGCGGACAATCGCGATGCGCCCCTGTTTTTCGATTGTGACAAAATCCATCCTGGCCTCCGGTCTTGCGCTAACAAGGGTCGTTGATCGGCCGGTCACGCGACCAGTCATAGGTGCCGCGGTCTCGTTCATCGACCGCCTGCTTCCAGCCGACTTCTTCCGAGCGGTGCTTGAACGCCAGCCCTTCCGGCGAATGGCGGGCGATCCCGTCCATCACCGTCGCCAGACGCTGGGTCTGGGCCAGGCCCATCGCCTCGATCGCTTGGTTGATGACCATTTTCTGCATGGTCAATTGGTTGATCGGCACGCTGGCCATGCGCGCCGCCAAATCCTCCACCGCCGCGTCCAAGTCGGCGGCGGGCACCGCTTTCATCACCAATCCCATACGGGCGGCTTCGCGGCCATCGATTTTGTCGCCGGTCAACAGCATCCTTTTGGCCTGCTCGGCGCCGACCCGGTAAACCCACATTGCCGTCGTCGGGCACCCCCAGACACGCGCCGGCATATACCCAATCTCGGCATCCTCGGCCATCACCACGCAATCGCAGCACAGCGCGATATCCGAACCGCCCGCGACGGCGTAACCCTGGACCTTGCAAATCACCGGTTTGGCGGAATGCCAAAGCGACATGAAGTGCTCGGTGTTGCGGCGCATGAAGGCGTAGTCCTTAAGCGGATCCCACGGCATCGGCTGGGTGACCTCGCCGGCGCCATCGCCCTCGGCGTAAAAGCTGAGGTCGTAGCCGGCAGAGAACGCCTTGCCGGCGCCGGACAGCACGATGACATGCACCTCCGGGTCGGCGTTGGCCGCCGCCACCGCCGCCGACAACGCGCCCGGCATCTCATCGTCGATGGCGTTGAAGACCTCCGGACGGTTGAGCGTGATGCGGGCGATGCGGCCGGATCGCCTATAGATGACCTTTGACATGGCGCGGTTCCGCTGTGTTCAATCCCTCGTCGAACGGGGAGACTACAGGACCGTTAAAGCGCGGGGCAATGACCTTGGCGGCGGCCCTGGTTGGGGGGATGGACCATGTACCGTTTGCGGTTAAGCGAGTCTTTTGTACCGGCGCAAAACGACGTCGCGGTGTTGGAAACGACGGTCGGCGGGTTATTGCGCCAGCGCGCCGCCGAACGGCCGGCGGCGCGCGCCTTGATCGAGATTGGGTTGGACGGCGCCACCGGCCGGCAATGGACCTATGGCGAACTGCTGGCCGACGCCACCCGCCTGGCCGAGGCCCTGGCCAGCCGCTACGCCCCCGGCGAACGGGTGGTTGTGTGGGCGCCGAATATTCCGGAATGGGTGTTGATGGAATACGCCACCGCGCTCGCCGGCCTGGTCCTGGTGACCGCCAACCCGGCCTACCAGACATCGGTATTGCGGTATGTGCTGGAGCAATCGGGCGCGTCCGCCCTGTTTATGGTGCGGGGTCACCGCGGCAACCCGATGGCCGAGATTGCGGCGGCGGCGCTTGACGGGCTGCCGGCGGTGCGTGAGTGCGTTGACCTGCGTGACCCGACAGCCCTCTTTCGGTGTGCCGGGCCGGCCGCCGATTTACCGGTCGTCCGGCCGCAAGACACGGCGCAGATTCAGTACACCTCGGGGACCACAGGTTTTCCCAAAGGCGCGGTGTTGTCCCACCGCGGCTTGACCAACAACGCCCGGCTCTCGGCCATTCGTTCCAACAGCCATGGCGACTCGCTATGGGCTAATTTTATGCCGCTGTTCCACACCGCCGGTTGCGCCATCATCGCGCTTGGCGCGCTGCACGCGGGCTGCGCCATGGCGGTGGTGCCGCTGTTCGATCCGGCGATCATCAACCGCCTGGTGGCGCGTGAAAAGGTCACCGCGTTCGTCGCGGTGCCGACCATGCTGGTCGCCCTGCTGGAAAATCTGGCGGTCGAGAACCACGATATGTCGTCGATGGAAATGGTTATCTCGGGCGGCTCAATGGTCGCCCCGGAATTGGCGCGCGAGGTGCTCAGCAGCTTCGACTGCGGTTTGCAGACCGTTTACGGGCAAACCGAATGCTGCCCGATCATCACTCAACATCAAAGCGACGACAGCCTCGATGACATCTGCGAGACCGTCGGTCAGCCGTTGCCGCAAACCGCCGTCTCGATCCGCGATCCGGCGAGTAACGTGGTTCTTCGGCTTGGCGTTATCGGCGAGATTTGCGTGCGCGGTTATTGCAACATGATCGGCTATCACGCCAACCCGGCGGCGACGGCGGAAACCATCGACGCCGAGGGGTGGCTGCACACCGGCGATCTGGGCACCTTGGATGCGCGCGGCTATCTACGTATCACCGGGCGAGTGAAGGAGATGATTATTCGCGGCGGAGAAAACCTGTTTCCGGCGGAAATCGAAAACACCTTGCTGGAGCATGGTAACGTCGCCGAAGTGGCGGTGATCGGTCTGCCCGATCCGCGTTGGGGTGAGGGGGTCGCCGCCTTTGTCCGCCCGGAAAGCGGCTGTACGGTGGATCCGCTGGCGCTCAAAGCTTTTTGCCGGGACCGTATGTCGCCGCAAAAAACCCCGACCGAATGGTTCTCGGTCAGCGCCTTTCCCCTGACCGGCTCGGGCAAAATTCAGAAATTCGCTTTGCGTGACCAGTTTTTGGCCGGAGACCACCAGGCGCTTTGAGGCGTTCCAAGGCGTGTGCTAGTTTCAAAAAAATCGCTCAAAACTTGAGATTTAGCGAGAACCGCCATTTCCAGCATTCCCATTATCGACATCGGGCCGCTGTTCGGAGACGCCGGGGCAAGGCGTGATGCCGTTGATCAGGTGATTGGCGCGGCCGCCTTCGACATTGGTTTCATGGTGGTGTCGGGCCATCCGCCGTGGATGCGCGTTTCGGCCGCCCGACAAGCTTGTTTGTTGCGCCTTTTCGAGATGCCGGAGGCCGCGCGGCGGCCGCTCTGGAAGCGCAATTTCGCGCCCGAAAATCGACATCTCTACCGCGGCTGGTTCCCCTTGGAGTCGAGCCCCGCGCGCAACCGCGAAGGCTATGAGATCGGCCCCGACATTCTGCGGTCGCTGCCCGCCGACGGGGATATTCTGAACGAGACGACGCCGCTGCCGCCGGCCGGCACGGTGCCTGACGATTGGGCGGCGGTGGCGCGGGGTTATTTTGCCGATATGGAAACTCTTGGCGGTGCCATCCTCGATGCGCTGTCGCGCTGCCTGGACATAGATCCGGCGATTTTTCGCGACGCGTTTCGCGACGGCATTTCGACCTTGCGCCTGCTCCATTATCCTGGCGAAACGGCCCCGGCGAGCGCCGATGACGTGGCCAACCGCTTCGTCGAGATCGATGGCGCGCGGGTGGAGCAGACCGCGCGTCCACATGTCGACAGCGGGTTGCTCACCATTTTGGCGCAATGCGGTGTCGGCGGGCTGCAGGCCCTCGCCCGGGACGGCAGCTGGTGCGACGTGCCGGTGTGCGACGACGGTTTCGCGGTGAATTTCGGTGGCTTGATGGAGCTTTGGACCGGCGGGCGCATTCGCGCCACCCGCCATCGGGTGTTGGGCCGAGGCCGCACACGCCATTCGATCCCATTTTTCTTCGAACCACGCCCCAGCACCCGCATTGGGCCGCTGCCGATTGCCGGCGCGGCGGCGTTCACGCCGTTTCTGTATGGCGACCATCTCTGGTCGTTGACCACCCGCTTTCCTGAGAATTTCGGTCTGGGCCCGCTACGCCCACCGCGTGAGCCGGAGACCTTGGCCGCGGTCCCGCGCCTAAGCTGACGCCGGCGCGGCCTGCTGCCTTTTGGCCAGGAACGGCGTCTCGGCGACCATCGCCCCGCGCTCGCCGTCCCAGGTATCGACGCTCAGGCGTTGGCCCGGCGCGGCGCACTCGACGGGCACCATGGCCAGCGCGATATTGCGCTCCAGACGCGGCGAATAGGCGAGGCTGGTCAGTCGTCCCACCTCGCGGCTACCGGCCATCACCGGCCAGACATCCTCATTGGGGGCGATCGCTGGCCCGTCCACGGTCAAGCCGACCAAGCGCCGCCGTGGCGGGGTGGCGGCGATCCGGCGTAGCGCCCGCTGGCCGATATACGGGGCCGCGCCGCTCAGGTCGACCAGGCGGCCCAGGCCAACCTCAAACGGATTTTCGTCGGCCGTCATATCGACGCCCCAGGATAGAATCGCGGATTCGATCCGGCGGGCGTGGGAAACACAGCCGGGCGCGACGTTGAAAGGTTTGCCGGCGGCCAACAAATGCTCAAACAAGGCATCGCCCTTGCTGGCGTCGGCGAGATAGACCTCATAGCCGAATTCACCGCTATAGCCGGTGCGCGAAATGACGATTTCAGCGCCCTGGAATTCTGTCGTCATGGTCCAGAAATACTTGAGATCGGCGATCCCCCCGTCGAAAGCGGCGGCCAGCAGGAGCGGCGATTTCGGTCCTTGCACCTGCATCACCGAGACATTCGCGTCGGCGATGGTGACATCGAAATCGGTGCCGGTTTGAACCCCTCGCGCCCATAGTTCCAAATCGCAATCGGCGGTCGACACCCAAAATCGGTCGGCGCCGCGCCGCAAAATGATCGGGTCGCCAAGGATGCCGCCATCGGGGGCGGTGATAAGGGCGTATTTGCATTGCCCGACCGCGAATTTCGACAGATCCCGGGGGGTCAGATATTGCACGAAGCGGGCCGCGTCCGGGCCGCTGATTTCAACCTGTCGCTCGCCCATCACGGGCCACAAGGCGACATGGTTGATGACCTGCCAGTATTCGGCTACGGGGTCGTCGAAATAGCTGGTGATATAGGTGCGGTTGTAAACAGAGAATGTGCGGCAGCCGTGGCGCCAGGCGGCCTCGAAAAAGGCCCCTTTGCGTATCCGCGGCTGAAAATGAATCTGCGCGTCCCGGTGGCTTTGACGCATAATTGGAAGCCCCTCCCCAGCGAATATGTCTTTATTGTTGTCGATTAGCCTAGCAAGAGCCGATAGCCGGCTTTTGTTCCAGAAACGACCTCCTGCGCGGCGCATTGGCCTCTGCGCGCCACCGCTTGCGCCCGGCGTCACCACCGCTTAGGCTAATTGTCCCATCCGCGCGATCGCGCCGACGTATCAAAGGACATGTCCCATGAGCTTGCCGCCCTTGTTCGATAGCCTGCG
>NZLB01000158.1 GCA_002694075.1 Nisaea sp. | reverse complement strand
GTCAAATGCACACCTAGGCCGGCGGCTTCCGGCGCCGGATAGATCAGCCGCTCAAACGGCGCCCGGGCCCCCGACAGAGCGTAATAATTGCCTTTGCAGTAATGATGCGCCGGCACCAACTCGGGTGCGAAACCGTCGAGGGCGCGGGCCACCGGCTGGGCCGAAAGGCCGGCGCTGTTGATCACTGTCTTAGCTTTCAAGGTCATCGGCGCGGCGCCCCCGAAAGACAGCACGATGCCGTCGTCTTCCAGCGCGCCGCCTTCAAAAGCGGTGTCAAAGGCGATCATCGCGCCATGGTCCTCGGCTTCACCCTGCAGGGCGAGCATGTAACCGTGGCTGTCCAGAATACCGGTCGACGGGGAAATCAAGGCCGTGACACAGCGCAATTCCGGCTCTAGCGCGGTCACCTCGTTGCCGGACAGAAATTCCAAATCCTCGACGCCATTGGCGCGGGCGCGCAGCCGAATGTTTTCCAAAGCAGCGACTTGATCCTCGTCGGTGGCGACGATCAGCTTGCCGATCCGACGGTGGGCGACGCCGCGCGTCGACAGATAGTCATAAAGCTTGTTTTTACCCTCCACGCAGAAGCGCGCCTTATTACTGCCCTCGGGATAGTAGATACCGGCATGGATGACTTCCGAATGGCGTGAACTGGTTTCCTCGCCGATCGCGCCATTGCGCTCGACGATGATCACCTCGCGGCCTTGCAGGGCCAACGCGCGGGCCACCGCGAGACCGACAACGCCGGCGCCGATGACGACGCATTCAACTTGATCCATGGTTTTAATTCCAGGCGCAAACATGGGGGCGACTAACCGACTTCCCGGTTATCGCAAACCGCCGGTTAGCCGGCAAGCTCCTTGCACGCGGCGGCGATCCGATCCAGGGTCGGCGCGGGGTCATGGTCGGGGAACATATCGGCGCCGGCCAGGGCCCGTGCCGCCAGACGGTCGTCATCGATCATCGCGCGCGCCGTCTTGCCGACCACCGCGGTGGAGGCGTCGTCGGCGATCAGCCGGGCGCCAACTGCGTCGGCGACGCCGCGGGCGGTCACCGCGTGCTCCAGATTCCACGGCGCGATCAACTGAGGCGTGCCCGCCTTGGCCGCCGCAATGGCCGTCGATAGGCCGGCGTAATGGACCACCAAGCGTACTTCCGGCAGCATCTTGGCGAAAGACACTGGCCGGGCATGCACGCGAAAGCCCGGCCCCGTCAATTTCTCGATCGAAGCGGCCGGCAAGTCGGAGAGATAGGCGTCGCAGTCAAGGCCGGCGCCGCGCAATCCGTAGACGATGTTGCGCACCGCCGGATGGCCGCTCGGCAAATACAGGAAAACGCCCTTGGGCCGGCGGTCGGCCAGGGGTCGGGGGTGAATGCCCCGCGGCATGTTGAAAGGCAACAAGGTCGGCGCTTCACGATAGGCGCGATAGGGGTCGGTGATCGACGCCGTCACCACAAAGGTCCGGTCGCCGTTAAATAAATCGGCGAGGAAGTTGAGGGTCGGCACGCCCTTGGCGGCGGCGACACGATTGACCAACGCCAGTAATTCGGCCTCGGCGGCGCGGCTGGTCGCCGGCAGGTCACGGTCTTTCACCCACGGCCGGATCGGCGGCATGGCACGGCCGGCGGGGGGCGTCATATAGCCGTTGCCGACACTGATCATCGGGCACCGGCCGCGCGCCGCCAGGGTCAACGCCGGCGCGAAATCGCCAATCACCAAATCGGGCCGGGCCAGATCGAACAAGCCGCGCCAACCATCGATCCGAGCGGCCAAAGCCTGGTCGTTGGCAAGGCCAATAATCTTCAGGACGTCGGCGAAACTATGGGTCGGGATCTTCCGTAACGCCGGATCGGTCGGCATCTTCCAGACCGGCCCCTGGACCACCGGATAGCCGGCGTCGGTGAAGATATCGGCGCGCCGGAGGTCTTGCAGCGCCACGCTGATCTCGGCGCCATCGGCCCGCAATCGGTCGGCGACGACCTTTAACCGATTGACGTGACCGAGGCCGGCACCCAGTTCCCATCCGAGCAAAATTCTCATGTTTACCAATCGCTTCGCCGCCGGAACGCGCCGCCAACCTAGCATCGTCGCCGCCCAAAAGGCTAGCGGTCACCGCTCACCCGAGCGTGAATCCAGTCGACCCGTGCCGTCGCGTCGAGAATGTCGCGCGGCAGGCGCAACAGGCGCCGTCCCTCGATGTGGTCGCGGGCCATGCCCTCGAACAGGGCGTGAAAATGCAATTGCGGCCACGGGTTGGCGGCCGGCGCACCATCGTCGACCGGCGGCAAAACGCCCCAGGGCATGACCACGACGGCGCCATATTCGGCCAAATCGCGGAAGGCGCGATGGGCCAGGCCGGCGGTCCGCGAATCGTCATCGCCGAGACCGTGGTACAGCCACAGAACCAAGAAATCCAAACAACAGCGGTCGCTGACGGCGCCGCCGCGCATGCGCGCGGCGAGCGCCAATTCGGCCTGGTGCTCGTCATAGAGCTCTTCGAACAGGTCCTTTAATTGGTCCCGGTCCAGGCGCCCCAACACCAGGCCATCCTCGATCCGGCGCCGCAGGCCGTCGGCGACAAAAGCGACATCGGCGCGCGCCGCCAACGCCTTCGCCACCGTTGTTTTGCCGGTCCCGGCGCTGCCAGTGATCGCCACCCGCATGCCGCACTCCCATTGACTTTCGCCCGCGTGCTTGCACGATAGCGCATGTCCATCGACACGCAATGGACTTCACGGCAGGGGGGGCCGGCATTATGGAACTTCAAGGAAAAACCGCGTTCGTCAGCGGCGGCGGCAAGAATATCGGCAAGGCCATCGTTTTGGAATTGGCGGCGATGGGCGCCAATGTGGTGATCAACGGCGCCAGCGACGCGGCCGCCTGCGAAGCGACCGCCGAGGAAGCCCGCGCCCATGGCGTGGAGGCCTTGGTCCAGATGGGCGATGTCGGCGATTCCACCGCCGTCGCGGCCATGGCCGAGGCCGCCCTGGCCCGCTTCGAGGCTGTCGACATTCTCGTGAACAACGCCGCGGTCCGACCGGAGAAGCCGTTTTTGGACATGACCTTGGACGATTGGCACAGCGTCCTCAACATCGACCTCAACGCCAGTTTTTACACCGCCCGCCTGTTTCTGCCGGCGATGGTCGCGCGCGGCTGGGGGCGAATCATCAATTTCGCCGGCATGAACGCCATCCATGGCTATAAGGGACGGGCGCCGGTGTCGGTCTCTAAACATGGGGTCTGGGGGTTGACCAAGTCCCTGGCCAAGGAATTCGGCCCGGCCGGGGTGACCACCAACACCATCTCGCCGGGTCCCATCGACACCCGCCACGCCGACGAGGAAATGAACCACCATATCCAGTCCATGGTGGGACGGGTGCCGGTCGGCCGTTTGGGCCTGCCCGAGGAAATCGCTGGCCTATGCGGCTATCTATGTGGTGCCAAGGGCGGTTTCGCCAATGGCCAGCTATTCGCCATCAACGGCGGTGCCGAGACCTGACCCGGCGCCGCCGCGCGCCTGCGACAAGACCACGGCGGCCAAGACCTGGCCGCCGGCCATCACCATGAAAGCCGGCCCATAACTCCCGGCCAGGTCGCGTAGTACGCCGACCAGCCATGGCCCACCGCCCATGCCGATATAGAGCGCGACATTGGTCACGCCGAAAATTTGGCCGAAATCGCGATTGCCGAATAAATGGCGCAGCAGAATCGGCGGCAGCATGACAATCGCGCCGACGGTGAAGCCGATTAACAGGGCCAGACCGATCTGAACCTCGAAATCGCTGGCCAGGGCGATCGCTAATTGGCCGCAAGCCTGGAGGGCGAAACAGGCGGCGATCAACCCGCGCGGATGAAGGCGGCCGCTCAACCAACCAAACAAAAACCGACCGAGCGCGCCAACCACGACAGTGGCGGTGGTCACCAGTGAGGCGGTCACGACGCTGCTGGAGGTGGCCAGAAAATTGATTTGATGGGCCAGAAAGCCAACCTGGGCCCCAAGGCCGACACCACACGCCACGGTGACCGCCCAAAACAGCGGCCGGCGGACGACCGCCGCCACACCCAGGCCCCAGACCGACAGGTCGCGGGTGACCGGGCCCTGAGACCGCCGCCGCCCCCGATCCAGCAAGGCCAGGGCGCCGGCCAGTGGCAGCACTCCGGCGATCAACACCACGCCAAAAAGTTCCATCGTCGCCGGGAAGCCGATGCGCGCGCTTAGCCAAGCCATGATTGCCGGAAAGGTGGAGCCCCCGAGCGAGGCGCCGGAAAGCGCGATGGCCAGACCCAGACCGTAGCGATGGCGGAACCATTGCGACATGATGACACTCACGCCGGCCGTCCCCAGAGCCGGATAGCCGAGGCCGAGCAAACCGTAAATCGCGTAGAGCTGCCAGAGCGCGTCGATATGACCGATCAGTAGCAGGCCGCCGCCAATGGCCAGAGCGCCCCACAACAGGGCGCTGGCCGGCGCCACCCGGTCGACCAGGCGGCCGACAATCAGCGTTGACAGCACCCCGGCGACCGAGAAAAACAGCATGGCCGTGGAGATTTCGCCGACACTCCAGCCATGGCGCTGATGCAGGATCGGCAGGGAAACGCCATTGCCGTAAAACACCGCGCCCCAGGCGAAAACCGCCATCACCGCGCAGATCGCGCAGACTTCCCAGGCGCCCGCCGCCTCCCGCCTGTCGTCGGTCATCGGACCTTAAGCGATCCGATATCCGAATTCACCGGCGGCGTCGGTCAAGGCCGCCCAGAGGTCAGGGGCGAGGCTGCGAGCGGCGAAAATATCGACCGCCGCGCCGTCATCACGTACGTCCAGGGTCACCGGCACATGGAATAACGCGGTTAGGCGCGTCTGCTCGCCGCTAAAGACCGACGGGTCCAAGTCGACGGCCGTGCCCTTGGCCAGAATTTCCCGCCACACGGCGCCGCGGATGCGAATCACCGCCCGGCTATGGGAAAGATCGACCACCGCCGCCGACCCCGCGCCCAAGGCGGCGGCCACCCGCGCCGGGAGATCGCCGTCGTCAGGGGCGACGATCAGCCAACGGTCAGGACCGCTCCACATCATGCGCGGACGGTCACCGCCACCGACCGCCTTGCCGGTCTCCGGCAGCGCTTGGCCGAACTGACGGGCCAAGGCGTCGGCCGCCGCCGGATCGACGCCCTCGACCTGCAGCGTGTGCAAATTACCGCGCAGGCTCAACCGCACCATTGGTCGGCCGGGGCCGCGCGCGCCATAGTCACCGGCGGCGATCTCCACCGCCGGCGCGCGCGGGGGCAACGGCGTGTCGACGGCCGGCGCCGGTGTCGGCGGGTCACTATCGGCCGGTTTCAATCGCGCGCCCTCGGGATCCAGGAAGACCGGGTCGACCACCTTGACCTCAACCCGCTGGCCATGCAGGGGCGAAACCGCCCACACGGTGTCGCCCAGTCGGGTCGGCCCGGCGGCCAGAAAGCCAAGGGCGATCGGATGGCCCAAGGTCGGCGATAAATAGGCCGAGGAGGAAATCCAGCCCAGCGACGGGTTGGGCGCCGGCGCCGCCGGGTTGGCCACCAAATGGGCACCACTTAACGGGCGGGTGCGCCCGTCGACCGGCACCAACCCGACCAATTTCGGCCGCGCCGGATCGCTTAGGCCCGGGCGACCGGCCAGGGCCTGACCAATGAATGGCTTCTTGCCGCTCATCATCCGGCCCATGCCAAGGTCGTCGGCGGTGGTCTGACCGTTCAACTCCGGCCCGGCCGGATGGCCCTTTTCGATCCGCAAAATGGCCATCGCCTCGGTGCCGTAGGGTCGGATGTCATGGGCCGCGCCGGCGGCCATCAAATGCGCCCACACGGCGGCCGCGAAATCCGCCGGAGCGTTGATTTCATAAGACAGTTCGCCGGAAAAACTAATCCGGAAAACGCGCACCGGCACACCGGCGATGGCGCCTGTCATCACCCCCATGAAGGGCAAGGCGGCGTCGCTGAAGTCGAGATCCGGCGCCGCCGCGCGCAGGACCGCGCGGGCATGCGGCCCGGCCAGCGCCATCGCCGCCCATTGTTCGGTGACCGAGGCGACTTTGACGTCAAGATCCGGCCAGACCACTTGCAGGTACCATTCCAACTCGGCCATCACCTTACCGGCGTTGGCGGTGGTGGTGGTCATCAAAAAGTGCTTCTCGGCCAGGCGCGAGGTGGTGCCGTCGTCGGCGACCAACCCGTCCGGGCGCAGCATCAAGCCGTAGCGCGCCTTGCCGACCGCCAGTTGGCTCCAGCCGTTGATGTACACGCGGTTGAGAAATTCGGCGGCATCGCCGCCCTGAATGTCGATTTTGCCCAAGGTCGAGACATCGACCATGCCTACGGCCGTGCGCACCGCCTGAACCTCGCGGATGATCGCCCGGTCCATCGCCGATGTGTCGTCGGCACTCTCGCCGGCCTCGAGATAATACTGCGGCCGCGCCCAGCCGCCGCTGTCGACCATCACCCCACCATGGGCCAAATGCCACCCGTGCATCGCCGAGCGCCGCTGCGGCGCCTCGTGAGCGCCGACGTCACGGCCGACGAAGGCGCCGAAAGCGACCGGCGTGAAGGGCGCGCGAAAGGTTGTGGTGCCGGTCGCCGGAATGGTTCGCTCGGTCTCGGCGGCCAGCAAGGCCAAGCCGTTGACATTCGACAGCTTACCCTGGTCGGTGGCCATGCCGAGGGTGGTGTAGCGCTTAAGATGTTCGACCGAGATGTAGTTTTCGCGGCGGGCGATGGCGATATCGCCAGCCGTCACATCGTGCTGCGGGTCGATGAAAGCGCTGCCGCCGCCACTGGGACCTGGCGGCACGCGCCAGAGCGGCGCGATCGGCTGGCTTTCGCTTGGCGCCACCATTGGTACCGGCGGCACCGAAGGCGGCGCCTCGGCCGTCCCGAAATCTGTCGCCGCGGCGGCGCCGGCGGCGGCCCCGGCGGCTAAGCAGGCGGCCAAGTCGAAATCGCCTTGAGCGGCGCCGATGGCCTGGCAATCGCCACGCGCGCCCGGTCCCGGCCGGAAGGCGGCCAATGCGTCATCCCACACCGCCTTGGCACCATTCTGGCTCATCAGATGAAGAACCGGGTCCCAACCGCCGGACATGGCCAGGTGGTCACAGGTGATGACCGTCGGGTCGCCGACCGGTTGACCGGCCTTGGCGTCCCATTTCATAACCGCCGCGCCGACCACCGCGCGGCCGCCCTCGACGGCGGTCACGACATGCCCACGCAGGACCGGAACCCCGGCCGCCGCGACCTCCGCGGCGAGCGCGCCGCCATCGGCCGGGCGCGGGTCGACCACCGCGTTGACCTCGATACGGGCGGCGAGATGGTCAAGGGCGGTGCGATAACCATCGTCATTATTGGTGAACACCACGGCCCGCCGGCCCGGCGCCACAGCGAAGCGATTGACATAGGTGCGCACGGCCCCGGCCAGCATCACCCCCGGCCGGTCGTTGCCGGCGAACACCAGCGGCCGCTCAATCGCGCCGGTGGCGACCAAAATGCGGCGCGCCTTTATTTTCCAATAGCGCTGGCGCGGCGTGAACGGTGCCGGCTCCGGCAGATGATCGGCGACCCGTTCGACCGCGCCGACCCACTGGTCGTCAAACACCCCAAAGGCGGTGGTGCGAGTCAGCACGGTGACATTTTCGCGGGCCACCAAATCTGCCGCCGTCGCCGCCGCCCAATCCGCCGCCGGCCCGCCGTCAACGGTCAGCCGCTCGCCCCGCAAACGGCCGCCCACTTGGTCTTGCTCATCCAGTAAAATCACCTTGAGACCGGCGGCCGCCGCCGTCGCCGCCGCCATCAATCCGGCCGGCCCGGCGCCGACGACCAGAAGGTCGCAGTGGCGGTGGGCGCGCTCGTAGCGATCGGGATCGGCCACCGTCGGCGCCCGCCCCAGGCCAGCGGCGCGGCGAATCCAACGCTCGCAGAACATCCAGGTCGACAGACCGGCGCCCATAAAGGTCTTGTAATAAAAGCCCGCGGCGAACAACGGCCCGGCGATTTGGTTGACCGACAACAGGTCGACCCCGACATGGGGCCAGCAATTTTGGCTGTTGGCTTCCAAGCCGGGAAAAAGCTCGACGGTGGTCGCCCGGCTATTGGGCTCGCGGCGCGCGCCCCGGCGCAGTTCGACCAGGGCGTTGGGCTCTTCGGAGCCGGCCGTCAAAACCCCGCGCGGCCGATGGTATTTAAAGCTGCGTCCGACCAGACGGACGCCGTTGGCGAGCAGCGCCGAGGCCAGCGTGTCGCCACGATAGCCTTGGTATTCGACGCCGTTGAAGCGAAAGGGGATCGGCGCCAAACGGTCAATCTCGCCGCCACGCGGCAAGCGCAAATCATCCCGCCCACAGAGGACATCGTTCAGGATCCGGATGATCATCGCCCTTCCTCCGCCGCCGAAAGGGTATCGGCCGGCAGGCCGGTGGCCAGCACGGCATGGCTGACGGTGTCGCGCAGTACCTTCACGAACGCCCGGCAGCCGTGGATATGCTGCCAATACTCGACATGCTGACCGCGTGGGTTATCGCGCAGATAGACATAGTCAAAATGAGCCTCGGCACCGGCGTCCAAAGGCGGGGCGATCTTGGTGGCGTCGCCGACATAACGAAATTCGTCATGGCTGCGCGGGCCGCAGTAGGGGCAATTAAGAGTGATCATCGGCGCGCCCTAATGCAGGTTGGGGGTCGGCCCTTTGCCGCCCTCATCAAGGAGATGGCCGGTTTCGAAACGGCTGAGCGATAATTCGGCGTTGAAGGCATGGGGCGCGTCTTCGGCGATGGTATGCGCGAAACACCAGCCCGAACCCGGGGTCGCCTTGAACCCGCCATAACACCAGCCGGCGTTGAGGTAGACATTGTCCAAGGGCGCTTTGTCGATAATCGGGCTACCGTCCATGGTCATGTCCATGATGCCGCCCCAGGAGCGCAGCATGCGCAGGCGCGACAACTGCGGCACCATCGCCAGGCCGGCGGTCAGAACATGGTCAACGGTCGGCAAGTTGCCGCGTTGCGCATAGGAATTGTACATGTCGATATCCCCGCCCAGGATCAGCCCGCCCTTGTTGGTTTGGCTGATATAGAAATGCCCGGCGCCGTAGGTCACCACATGATCGATCATTGGTTTGACCGATTCGCTGATGAAAGCTTGTAAGACATGGCTTTCAATAGGCAGGCGCAAACCCAGTTTCTCGCCCAGAACCGAGGTATTGCCAGCGACCGCCAAGCCGAGCTTGCCGCAGCCGATCAGCCCGCGGGTGGTCTCCACATGGGTGACCCGACCACCGGTCCGGCGAAACCCGGTGACCTCGCAATTCTGGATCAGGTCGACCCCCATCATATCGGCGCCGCGCGCGAAGCCCCAGGCCACCGCGTCATGGCGGGCGTTGCCGCCGCGCCGTTGAACAAGGCCGCCATAGACTGGAAACCGCATATTTGGGTCAAGATTGATATAAGGCAGTTCCTTGGCCAGATCGGCGCGTGTCAGCCATTCGGCGTCAATCCCCTCCAAGCGCATGGAATTGCCGCGCCGCACGTAGGCATCGACCTGGGCGTCGGAATGGGCGAGGTTAATCACCCCGCGCGCCGAAAACATGACATTGAAATTCAACTCCTGGCTTAACTGATGCCAGAGTTGCAATGACTTTTCATACATCCGGCTATTGCCCGGCAGCATGTAGTTGGAGCGCACGATGGTGGTGTTGCGGCCGATGTTGCCGCTACCGAGATAGCCTTTTTCGAGCACCGCGATACGGCCGACATTGTGATTTTTGGCGAGGTAGAAGGCGGTCGCCAAGCCATGGCCGCCGCCGCCGACGATGATCACATCATAGTGATTGGCCGGTTCGGGATCGCGCCACGCCGGTGTCCAACCGCCATGACCACGCAGCGCCTGGCCGATCAAGCTCCAAATGTTGTAGCGTGACACGGGCATTTCTCGTGATTTGCCAACAGGGTGCACAAACACAGCACGCGCCGGCCCCAGGTTCAAGCCTGTTTGGGCCTGAAGCGGCGCGGCAAATTGAGCAAGGCGAGGCCATGGGCGTGATCGAACAATC
>NZLB01000157.1 GCA_002694075.1 Nisaea sp. | reverse complement strand
GGTTTTGAAAATCACGCCTCCCGGTCTTCGAGAGCGGCCATTTGACGGCGTTGCAAAATGGTTAAACGCCACACACCAATCACCGCCAGGACGCCAAAGGCAAGGGCCACGGGATGATTGGCCAATTCCTCGACGCGCGTGACCAGCCCCAAGGATTGGCGCAGGGACAACTCGAAAGAAGGGCCAATCACAAAACCAATCAAGAAGGTGACAAACGAGAAATCGTATTTCTTGGCCACGAACCCGATGATCCCGAAAATGACCATGATGATGATGCCGAACACCCCGCCGCCTTGCAGATAAGCGCCAATTCCACAGAGAAAAACCACCACCGGCATGACCAGGGCCGGTGAGACTCGCACGATACGGGCGAAAATATTCTGCCCGAAATATCCCACCAACAGCAGGATCAGGCTGGCCGCCAGCATTGACATGTAGACGCCCAAGATCAGTTCGCGATTTTCAAGGAACAGCAGGGGACCGGGGGTGATCCCTTGAATGGTGAAGGCGCTGATCAAAATCGCGGCGATCACGCTACCGGGGGTGCCGATGGCGAACAGCGGCACCAGCGAGGCCGGGACCACCGCGTTATCGGCACTCTCGGCGGCGGCGACCCCTTCGATGGCGCCGCTTTCTTCGAAATCGACGCCGCGGCCCGAGGCGCGCCGCTCGGCGCCATAGGATAGGAAGGAGCCAACGCTGGCGCCAAGGCCGGGGAGAATCCCGATCACCGTGCCGATCAGTGAGCCGCGCAAAATCGGCCTGAAACAACGCCGCCATTCGCCGGCGGTCACGATCCGGTCTTCGCGCAGGGGCGAGCCTTGCAGTAAATCGGCTTCTTCGGCCAGGCGTTGACGCTGGCCGATTTGGATCATCATTTCAGACAGCGCGAGCATGCCGATGGCGACGGGGATCAGCGGCAAACCGTCATATAGCTGGATCATGCCAAAGGTCAGCCGGGGCGAACCGGTCTCCACCTCCAGGCCGATGCAGGAGACCAAAATGCCGAACAGGCCGGCGATCAATCCCTTGATCATCGAACGGCCGGAGAGACCGGCGATGAAAATCATCGAGAAGGCCAGGATCGCGGTCAGTTCGACCGGCCCGATGCCAAGCGCGATGGCGGCCAGTTCTTGGGCCACGACAATCAACACCAGGGTTGAGAACAAATCCCCAATGACCGAGGCGAAAAGTCCCATTTTTAAGGCTTTCTGAGCCTTGCCAGCGCGCGCCAGCGGATAGCCGGCCATGGCCGTCGGCGTCGACGAAGGCTCGCCCGGGGTATTCAGTAGGATGGCCGAAACCGCGCTGCCGGCGGTCGAGCCTTTGGCGATGCCGACCAGGAACGCGATCGCCGCCAGAGGCGCCAGATAAAAGGTCAAGGGAATGGCCACCGCCGTCGCGGTGCCCTTGCCCAGTCCCGGCAAGGCGCCGACCAGATATCCAAGCGTCACGCCGAAGGCGATCCAGGCCAAATTGCTGGGCGCGAAAGCGGCGCCGCTCACCGATAAAAGAGAATCGATCATCGCCGTCTATCCAATCGCCGTGCCCAACACCTGGGTGAAGAGGGCCCAGGTGCCGGTGATCAAAACCGCCGGTAGCGCGATGATCAGCCACCAACGACGCTCGCCCATGAACACCATCAGCCCGGCGATCAGGACGGCGGCGGCGAGCGCCGGGTTGACCCAAAGGAAGAGAATCACGGCCAAGCTAACGGCAGCGACCACCACCGCGCAGGCCAGCCATTCGCTCGCGGCGACGGATTGACCGGCGGCCTCGCCACGGGTCAGCTTGCGCCAAGCGCGTACCGCTAAAATCGCCGCCAAACCAGTGATCGCGGTGGCGCAGATTTGCGGCAGCAGGGCTGGCGAAATACTGGCGTCACCGCCGTCGCTGGTCTGCGACGGGATTACCGCGCCCAGCATTAGCAGCCCAAATACCACCAAAACGATGGCTGAAATCAAATCACTTTTTGGCATGTGCCCGTTGCCGTTTACCGGCTTTTCACTCCCTGTTGGGGTAGATTAACGTTGTCTTTACGCCCCTGTCCAGCAATGCCACGGCGCCCGCGAGCGCCTCGGCGGATGCCGTTTCTTGGAGTCGCCATGACCGAAGTCTATGAATACTGTCGCTTTCGCACCCCGGCCCACGCCTTGCGCCAACAGCCGGCGCATTGGCGCCGCATGTTTCAGGACCGCGCCGCCGGCGGCGGCGGCCATGTCTATGGGGTATGGGCCAGCATGGTCGGTCTCGGCCTAGCCCGTGACGAGGGCATCGCGATGACCCGCTGGCCGGACACCGAGGCGGCCAATGCCGCCCAGCCGGTCGCCGACGCGCACTGTCACTTGCTGGCCGCGACGGTTCGCCCGGATGGGCCGCCGCCAGCCACCTTCCCCGGGCTTAGCGTGTTCCGCTGGTTTGAGGTGGCGGCCGAAGATTGGTCGGCGTTTTGCGATTTATCGGCCGCCGCCTGGCCCAATATGGAGGCGAATTTCGAGGTGCAAATCCATGGCTTTTGGCGCAGCTTGGAAACTTCGCCGCCCAGCAGTTGGACGCTGCTGCACACCCGTTACGCCGATTTTTCGGTGTGGGAGGCGTCGCGTTGGTGGCGGCAACCGGCCGATGACGCGCCAGTGTTTTCCGAACGGCTGAAAGTGCGCAATGACGTCATCCGTGACACCATCGCCTATCCGCTGATCGAACTGGGTTAAGCGTTTAAATCGCGCCAGCCGCCCGCAGCGCCTGCAAATCGAGACCGAGGGCGCCGAGAACCGCCTCGGTGTCGGCCCCCAGCAGCGGCGGCGGCGCGTCTGGTGCCACGGTCTGGCCGTTGGCTTTGAAGCCCAGGCTGGGCACCGACACTTTGCGGGCCAAGCCGTTTAAGGCGACCGGCTGGAGCAAGCCACGGGCGGCCAATTGCGGCTCGCCCAGGACCTCGTCCATGCGCCGCACCCGCACGCCAGGCACCCCGGCCCGGTCCAATATCTCTTCCCATTCGGCGGCGCCGCGGGTGGCGAACACAGCGGCGAATTCGGCTCGCAAGGCGTCGACATGATCGTGCCGCGCGGCCGGTGTCGCAAAGCGGGCGTCGTCCAACAAGTCGGCGCGGCCGATGGCATCGCATAGCAAGTTGAACTGCCGTTCGGTATTGGCCGCCAGCATGACCAGGCCATCGCGGGTCGCGTAGGTGCCGGAGGAGGGGGCGCCGCTGAACGCCTCATTGCCGGTCGGCGCCGGCGCTGTGCCGCTGGCCGTCGTCGCCACCGCCAGCGAGGCCATCAGCAACATGGCGGTGTCCAGCATGGCGACATCGACGCGTTGGCCCTGACCGGTGCGATCACGCTCCATCACCGCGGTGACCACCGCGAACGCGCCCATCAAACCGGTGGCGTAGTCGACATAGGGACTGCCGACCTTGTTGGGCACGGTTTCGGGGGTGCCGGTGGTGTACATAATGCCCGCCATCCCTTGAATGATATGGTCATAAGCCGGTCGATGGCCGAGCGGGCCATCTTGGCCATAGGCCGACAGCGAGGCGTAGACCAAGGTGGGGTGCGCGTCTTTCAAATGGTCATAGCCGATGCCCAGCTTGTCGGCGGTGCCGGGTTTGAAATTTTCGACCAGTACATCGGCGCTGGCGATCAAGGCTTTGAGGGCCTCCAGACCCGCTGGATTTTTCAAATCGATAGCGACCGATTTCTTGGCGCTGTTTTGGGTCACGAAGGGCAGGGCCAATCCGGCTGCGCTCAATTCGGCGTCCTTGCCGCCGCCGCGGGTCCAGTCGCCGCCGTCGGGAAATTCAATCTTGATCACTTCGGCCCCCAGCAGCGCCAATTGATAGGTGCAGTAAGGGCCGGCTAAAACCTGGGTCACGTCGATCACGCGCCGTCCGAGAAGGGGTTTGAACATGGGGTGTCGTCCCGCTGGAAGGAGGGGGCGGGCTTTGCCCGCGCAAATCAGCCACGAGCGTAACGGCTTTTTCGGGGGCTTGTCGACGGTGGCGAAAACCGCCGCCCATTATGCGGCTTTGACCGAAGCCGAAACATCCGGGGCGGCGGTGTTCACTCATAACGCTCAGGCGTGAACGTTACGTAGTCTTCCAACGTTAACTCAGGGCTTCGCAAGCGCTGTGCCAGAACGGAAATTAAAAAAATCCAATTTTATCAGATGCCTATCCAAAAGAGTTTGGCTGGCATCAGTTAAAAATCGCCTAATTTTTCATCAGTTCTTATCATCGCCTAAAAAATAGGCAGAAAACCGTTTAAAAACGCGACCGGCATTCTTCGACATTAGCGGCGACATCGATCAACACGGTGCGACCGGCG
>NZLB01000156.1 GCA_002694075.1 Nisaea sp. | reverse complement strand
GTGATGGCGCAGGCGCCGCCGACGAACAGGCCGTGATGCAAAGTCACCGAGGTATTGCCGAAGCGCGTCGCCGCCGTGCCGACGGCCAAGTCGTCGCCCGGCCACAGGATTTCGGCGATGAAATCGACCTCCAGCTTGCGCGCCACCCAGGAGCCGCCGGGCAACGGGTCGTCATCGCCGGCGTTTTCGGTGGCGGCGCGGTAAAAACGCACGCGGCAATCCTCGATCATGGCGATGCTGGCGACATTGTTGACATGGCCGACCGTGTCGAGATCGCCGAAGCGCAGCACCGGCCGGGTCCAGAACTGGTAACTGGCCGGCGCCGCCGGATCGAAATCGGCCATCGTCGTCAGCGGCCTTCGGCGGCGTAACGTTCAGCCAGGGCGGCGTTGCCCAGCTCGAAACTTTTGATATTGCTTTCCATGTCATAGGGCCGTTCGCGCAAGCTTTCCTTATCCCATTCGCTGCGCCCGGGGGCGAAGAAATTACCGCCATAGACATGCAAGGCGGCGGTCACCTGGTCGGTCGGGTTTTTGACCGAGTGGATCGCCGTTTCGCCGAGCCAGCCGACCTCGCCAACCTCCAGCGTCTTACCGCCGAGCTTGACCGCCTGGCCCTGCTCGGAGCGCCAAAACGTGTTGTCCTCGCGGCCGGTGAACAGGCCGATCACCGCCCACATGTTGTGATTATGCGGCAACAGGTCCTGGCCCGGGTACCAACGCAAATTGAGGATCGTCAGATCGTCGTCGTTGTACAGCCGGTCGACGCCGCCGAAGCGCGGCTCGCCAAGGGCGGCGATGACCGCCGCCGGGTCGGCGACGGCGCGCTTGACGACCTCCTCGGCGGCGCGGGTCGGCTCGCCCTCGCGCAAGGCCGCTTTGCAGTCGGCGATAAATTGGTCGAGATCGAACATCGCCCTGGTCCCCCGTTGGCGTTTTTTGGATCAGCGCATGGTGGCGGCAAGCGCGCCCGCCCGTCAATCGCGAAAGGACGGCGCGGCGGCCGAGGCCGGCTTTGTGATTTGTTAAAAGTGACTGGATTTGAAATTCTCTTGTTAAGGTTGTATTTTTAGGTTGTGTTTTGCCACTCTTCGTTAAGACATGGATTGACCGCGTAGCCCCATGGCGCCCGCCGCCCCGGCGGCCGGCCAAGCACAGACCCGCAACACCCACGCGAAGGATGTTCCCATGACGCTCCCCCCCTCTGAAGTTCATCGCATGGCCCGCGATTTTGGCCGTGAGTTGCGCGAGAAATGCGCGGTCGCGCCCGCGGCCTTCGCCATGGCCGGCCTAAGCGAGGCGGAACGGCGCGCGGTCATGAGCCTGGCGCTGTCGGATGTGGTGTGCGCTTTCGGCCAGTCACTCGGTCTCCGCTCGCGCGATACCCTTCGCGAGATCGACACGGCCCTCGACCGCGCCCGCCGGCTCTTGGAGCAGGCCGGCTAATTCAGATAACCGCCGCCGTTGACATGGATGGTTTGGCCGGTGGTGTAGGCGGCGTGGGGGTGGCATAGGCTGGTCACCACATGGGCCACTTCGGCCGGCGTGCCATCGCGGTCCAACAGGTTCGGGTGGCCGCCATGGGGGATCTTGCCGGCGGCGGCGCCGCGCACCGTGTCGATCAGGCCGGGGACGACGATATTGGCGGTGATCTTGTCATCGGCGAGTTCGGCGGCGAGCGCCCGGGTCATCCCGACCAGGGCCATTTTCGAAGCCGCCACATGGACCCGCCCGGTGACGCCGCGGTGGGCCGATAGCCCGCCAAGATTGACGATCCGGCCC
Organism: Nisaea sp.; assembly: GCA_002694075.1. GTDB lineage: Bacteria > Pseudomonadota > Alphaproteobacteria > Thalassobaculales > Thalassobaculaceae > TMED26. Next base: position 19,947 of record NZLB01000156.1, on the reverse strand, counting down.
CAGCCGGCGGCGGCCATATGCGGCGCGGCGGCTTGGGCGCACAGCATCGGCGCCTCGACATTGGTGCGCATGATCGCTTGAAAGGTCTCCAGCGACATCTCGCCGAGCGCGTCATTGCCGCAGATCGCCGCGTTATTGACCAGGATGTGCAGGCCGCCGAAAGCGTCGAGCGCGGCGCCCACCAATGCCCGCGCGCCGTCCGGGTCGGTCAGGTCGCCAATCCACGTCGCCGCTGCGCCGCCGTCGGCGCGGATCAGGGCGGCGGTTTCCTCGGCGCCGGCGAGGTTGGACGCCGCGTGGGTGACCACCCGCGCGCCCATCGCCGCCAGTTGCCGGCAAATCTCGCGGCCGATGTTCATCGCCGATCCGGTGACAATGGCGACGGCGCCGTCGAGCGGTGAGGTCATGTGAAAGCTCCCGATGGTGGGGCTGCCGCCCCGCGCAGGCCGACAGGCTAGCACAAAACGGAGGCGTCCGGCGCCGGCGATCTGGCCAAACCGCCGGCCGTCGCCTATACCGGCACCCCTGAGGACATCGGCGCGGGAGAAGCGAAATGCGCAACGCGACTTACAAGATCGCGGTCATGCCCGGCGACGGCATCGGCCATGAGGTGATGGACGCCGCCCTGCCGGTGCTGGCGGCGGCGGCGGACAAGGTCGGCGGCCTGACCTTCAGCTTCACGGCCGAGAATGTCGGCGCCGATGTCTACCGCGCGCGAGGCACCGATATTCCGGATGCCGCCTGGGCCGCCGCCGAAGGCGCCGACGCCATCCTTTTCGGCGCCGCCGGCGACCCCGAGGTGCGCTATCCCGACGGCCGCGAGATCGCCCCGCAATTGGATTTGCGCGAACGCTTGGAATTATTCGCCGGGGTGCGGCCGCTGCGCCTGTTGCCGGGTGCGCGGAGCCCGCTGGCCGACCCGCGCGCCGCGACCATCGACCTGGTCTTGATCCGCGAACAGACCGAGGGCCTGTTCTCGGCCCGCCAGCAGCGCGACGCCGATCCCGACAGCGCCAGCGACGTGATGAAAATTACCCGCGCCGGCGCCGCGCGCCTGTTCGATTTCGCGGTCAATCTGACCCGCCGCCGCAAGGCCGCCGGCCACGCCGGCCGCCTGACCCTCGTCGACAAGGCCAATGTGCTGAACTCGATGGCTTTTTTCCGCGAGGTTTTCGACCAACGCCTGGCCCCCCATGGCGACATCAGCGGTGACTATGTCTATGTCGACGCCGCCGCCCTCAACCTGGTGCGCGCGCCCTGGGATTATGATGTGATGGTGACCGAGAACATGTTTGGCGACATTCTCTCCGACCTGGACGCCGGCCTGGTCGGCGGCATGGGCATGGCGCCCTCGGGGGATATTGGCCTGAACCACGCCCTGTTCCAACCGGCCCACGGCACCGCCCCGGATATCGTCGGCCAGGGCAAGGCCAATCCGACAGCGATGATCCTGTCGGCCGGCATGATGCTGGACTGGCTCGGCGACCGCCACGGCGACCCGGCCGCCCGGCGCGCCGGCGATATGATCCGCGCCGCCGTCGACAGCGCCTATGGCGCCGGCGATTTGGTACCGCATGAACATGGTGGCGCGGCCGGCACCGGCGACATCCAGGCCGCCGTGCTGGACGCGCTGGCGGCGCTCTAAGCTGGCGTCAAAGCGCCGGCGGGGCCAGCACTTGCCAATCGTCGGCGAGGGTCAGCTTGGGCTCGGTCACACTCTGTAGATCGGCCAGGCTAAGCCCGGCGACCATCTCGCGCACGACCAGGCCGGCCGGAGTCACGTCGATGACCGCCAAATCGGTGAAAATCTTGGTCACCGCCCCGGCCGAGGTCAGCGGATAGCTGCATTTCTCGACAATTTTCGGGGCCCCCGTTTTGGTCGTGTGCTGGGTCAGCGCCCACACCGCCCGGGCGCCGGCGGCCAGATCCATGGCACCGCCGACCCCGGGCGGGAATTTCGGATCGCCGGTCGTCCAATTGGCGAGATCGCCGGTCGCCGACACCTCGAAGGCGCCGAGCAGGGCGAGGTCGATATGGCCACCGCGGATCATCGCGAAGGCGTCGGAATGGACGAACACCGAGGCACCGGGCACCAGCGTGATATATTCCTTCGAGGCGTTGATCAGGTCCTTGTCCTCCTCGCCCTTGGGCGGGTTCGGCCCGGCGCCGAGGATGCCATTCTCGCTGTGCAGCACGACCTCACGGTCGGCGGGGATGAAATTGGTGCACAGCGTCGGCAGGCCGATGCCGAGATTGACATACAAGCCCTCGTCGATTTCCTGGGCGGCGCGCCAGGACAATTGCCGGCGGCTCAATTTTTGCGCGGCCTCCAGGCCACCGATTTCTTGCACAGCCATCAGACGTCCCACTCCCGTTCCGTATCCTCAAAGCAAATTTTGTCGACGTAAATGCCCGGCGTGTGAACATCGTCGGGATCGATTTCGCCAAGCGCGACCTGCTGGCGGATCTGGGCCACCGTGACGGTCGCGGCGGCGGCCATCACCGGGCCGAAATTACGCTGCGAGCGGTTGTAGATCAGATTGCCCCAGCGGTCGCCCTTATGCGCCGCGATCAGCGCCAAATCGCCTTTCAGGGCGGTTTCGAACAAATACTCGCGGCCCTCGAACACCCGACTTTCCTTGCCGTCGGCCAATTGCGTGCCAACCCCGGTGGCGGTGTAAAACCCGGGAATACCGGCGCCGGCGGCGCGCATGCGTTCCGACAAGGTGCCTTGCGGGTTCAACTCGAGCTCGACCTTATCGGCCTTATAAAGGGCGTCGAAGATGTCGCAACGCGCCGCCCGCGGATAAGAACAAATCACCTTGCGCACGCGGCCGGCGCCAAACAGCGCGGCCAGGCCCTCGGTGCCGCTGCCGGCGTTGTTGGAGACCACCGTCAAATCGGTCGCGCCCTGGTCGATCAGGGCGTGAATCAAATCATTGGGCAGGCCGGCGTTACCGAACCCGCCGATCAACACGGTGGCACCATCGGGCGTGCCCTCCAGCGCGGCGACCATGTCGTCGCAAATCTTATCGATCGCCATCAAACTTCCCTTATCGCGTTTCGCTCCCGGCTCACAGCATTGCCCAAAGCGGCCGGTGATGGCAAGCTGGCGACGGAAAAAAGAGCGGTGAAGACCGCCCGTGACAAAGGGAAAACCACCATGACCGTGACCGCCGGCGCTGGCATTCGCGCCCTTTTCGACCTGCCCGAGGATATCACCTATCTCGATTGCGCGGCGCAGGGGCCGTTGCTGCGCGCCAGCCACACCGCCGGCGCCCGCGGCCTGCTGCGCAAATTCCATCCCTGGACACCGGAACGGGCGGCTTTCGACGCCGAAATGACGGCCGCGCGCGACCTTTTCGCCGGGCTCATCGGGGCACGCGGCGAAGATATCGCCCATATGGGCGCGACCAGCTATGGCGCGGCGGTAGCGGGCGCCAACATGGCGATTGAGCCGGGCCAAAAGGTGCTCGTCCTGGAGGCGCAATTCCCCTCCAATTACTATGTCTGGCAACGCCTGGCGGCGCGCGACGGCGGCGACCTTAAAATCGTGCCCTGGCCGGAAGACGGCGATTGGACGGCGGCGGTGCTTGACGCCCTCGGCGACGATGTCGGCCTGGTCGCTTTGCCGCCCTGCCATTGGACCGACGGCGCGCTTTTGGATTTGGTGGCGATCGCCGACCGGGTGCACGCGCTGGGCGCCGGGTTTTTCATCGACGCCACCCAGGCGGCCGGCGCCCGCCCCCTCGACGTTGGCCGGCTGGATCCCGATTTCATGGCCGTTTCGGGCTATAAATGGCTGCTCAGCCCGGACGCCGTCGGCTATCTCTATGTCGCGCCGCGCCGCCAAACCGGCGCCCCGATTGAGGATAATTACGCCACCCGCGTCGCCGAAAGCACGATGGAGATGGCGGACGGCTATGGCGCCGACTACATCCCCGGCGCCGCCCGCTTCGACCAAGGCGCCGCCGACAGCATGATCCACCTGCCGATCACCGTCACCGCCATGGAACAGATCAGCCAGTGGACGCCGGAAGGCATTTCCGCCGGCCTGGCGCCGCTCACCGACGCCGTCGCCGCGCGCGCCGAGGAACGCGGCTGGCGGGTACCGGCCAAGGGCCGGCGGGTCGACCATTTCATCGGCGTGTGGATCTCCGATGTGCCGGCCGACCTCGGCCAGCGGCTGAAAGCGCGCGGCGTCTATACCTCGCTACGCGGCGGCGCGGTGCGGGTCAGCCCACATCTCTACAATAGCGTGGCCGACATCGACCGCCTGTTCGCCGCCCTCGACGCGGAATTGACGGGGTAGGGACCACGGGAGCGGGCCAGGCGATGGCTTATTTCATCGCGATCCTGCACCAGGACCCGGGGACGGATTACGGCCTGTGCTTCCCTGATTTTCCGGGATGTGTGGCGGCGGAGAACAACCTCGAAGGGCTGAAAGCCGCGGCCGAGGAAGCGCTCGCCGGCCATCTCCAGCTTTTGGCCGAGACCGGCGCGGCGGTGCCGCCGCCGACGCCCATCGAGGCGATCATGACCGATCCCGATTTCGCCGACGACTTCCCAACGTTGATCCACGCCCCCGACATCGCCGACCCGGTGGTGCGTGTCAATGTCACCTTCAAACGCTCGACCCTCGCCGCCATCGACCGCAACGCCGCCCAGCGCGGGCTCACCCGCTCGGCCCTCCTGGCCCGCGCCGCCGGCGGCGATTGGGGGGAAGTGAGGTTGAAAGCATAGAAGTGGGTCAACATTACGCACAGCTCATCCCGACAATGAGCCGCCAGATGAAAATATGCAGGCTATGGGAACTTGCATATTATACGCCAATGGCGTATACTCGAAGCCATGGAAGGTGGCTTTATCACCGTCGTTGAGACGCCGCATTTCAACAGCCTGGCCAACAAGCATTTGACCGGAGCGGAACGCCAGGCGTTGGCCAGCACGTTGGCGCACGACCCAACCCAGGGCGACCGATTGGTCCAAGGGAGCGGCATTCGAAAACTGCGCTTCGCCAGGGGCGGCAGAGGCAAAAGCGGCGGCATACGGGTGGTATATTTTTATCACTCGCCCCGAATGCCGTTATTTCTGCTGACGCTGTTCGCAAAAATGAGCGGGATAATTTGAAACCATCGGAAGTCAGAATTTTAGGGGAAGCCGCGAAAGCCCTCACGCGGCGCTATGGGGACGGAAGATGACCAAGGCTTTTGACAAGATCATGAACGGCTTGACCGAGGCGCTGGATTTCGCCGATGGTCGGACCGCCGGCGCGGTGGTGCGTGAGATTACATTACAGGCGCCCGACCTGCGGGCGATCCGCCGGCAAACCGGGCTCAGCCAAGCGCGCTTCGCCGCCGCCCTCGGCCTCAGCCCGGCGACGGTGCGCAATTGGGAACAGGGGCGGCGAACCATCGACCCGGCGACCCGCGCGCTCTACCTCTTGATCAAAAGCAATCCACGAAGCGTGCTGGATATGTTGGCTCGCGCCGCCGCCGATATGGACCCAACCGCCGCCGATTGAAGCGCCCCTGCGCGGAGGAACTACCATGACCGACAGCACGACGCCGTTCGACGCGGCCCCCTACTTGACCACAGCGGAGGCGGCGGCGGCTTTTATCACCGACGCCCTCGACACCGATAACGCGGGCCATGTCGCCGAGGCCCTTGGTGTGGTCGCCCGGGCCCAGGGCATGACCGAGGTCGCGGGCGCCGCCGGGGTCAGCCGCGCCGCCCTTTACAAAGGGTTGAGCGCGGACGGTGACCCGCGCTTGTCGACCCTGCTGGGTGTGCTGCGCGCGCTGGGCCTCAGCCTTCGTGTCGCGCCGGAGAACGCCGAAGAGCGCGCCGCCCCAGCGCACCCTTCACCACCGCTCACCGCGCCGCCGCCAGTTCGGCGGTCAACTGGCTGAGGGCCTGGTCGAACAGGCTGACAATCTCGTCGATCTCGCCGTCTTCGGCGATCAGCGGCGGCGCGATCATCACCCATTCGCCATAGCGCCCGCCATTGGTGCGCCGGCCATAAATCAACAGGCCGAGGTCCTGGGCGATGTCGCCGAGCCGTTCGGTCACCCGCCGGTCGGCGGCGAAAGCGCGTTTGCTGTCCCGGTCTTCGACCAATTCGACGGCCAGCAACAGGCCCTGGCCGCGGACATCGCCAATCAGCGGCTGGCGCGCGGCCAAGCCCGTCAGGCGGGCTTTCAGGTCGGCCCCCAGGCGGGCCGCCCGCGCCGGCAAATCGCGGTCGCGGGTTTCGGTCAGCACCGCCTCGCCGACGGCGGCGGCCAAGGGATGGCCGGTATAGGTGTGACCATGGGCGAAGCCGCCGATGGCGGCCACCCGCTCGACCCAGGCGGCCGGCGCCAACAGCGCGCCAAGCGGCAAATAGCCGCCGGCCAACCCCTTGGCCAGGACCAGCAGGTCCGGGCGCGCGCCGGGCCAGCCGTCGCTGGTCACGAAATGGCCGCTGCGGCCGCAGCCGCTCATCACCTCGTCATGGATCAGGACCACGCCGTGGTCGTCGCAAATCCGCCGCACCGCCGCGTAATAGCTGGCCGGCGCGACCAGGGCGCCGGTGGCCACCCCGCCGACCGGCTCGAGGATGAAGGCGAGCACGGTTTCCGGCCCCTCGGCCCGGATCCGTTCGTCCAGCGCGGCGGCGGCGGCTTCGGCGTAGCTGACGGCGTCATGGCCGGCCGGCGGCCGGTAGGTCAGCGGCGCCGGCACTTTCGGCATGGTCTTGGTGAGCGGGCCGAAGATCTCGCGGGCGGCGGCGTCACCGCCGGCGGCGAAGGCGCCCAAGGTGTTGCCGTGGTAGGACGGCTCACGCCCGATCACTTTCCAGCGCGTCCCCTCGCCGACCGCGACCTTGTACTGGCGGGCGAATTTAATCGCCGCCTCGATCGCCTCCGAACCGCCGGAGGTCGGAAACACCCGCTCGAAGCCGGGACCGGCGAGGCCAGCCAAGAGATCGGACATGGCGCGGTTGGCGCGGCTTTCGAAATGACCGAGACTGGCGAAGGTGGCGGCCGCCGCCTGAGCGTTCAAGGCGGCCAGCACGCGGGCGTTGCCATGGCCCAGATTGCAGGCGACCGGCCCCGAACAGGCGTCGAGATAGCGTTTGCCGGCGCCATCCCACATATACACCCCCTCGGCGCGGGCGATCTCGGGTCTGGGCGGTGTGCCCTTGGGCGCGCTGAAGACATGCACCGGCTCACCGGCCGGCGCGTGACCCAGCGGCGGGCGCCCGCCCTCAACCATCGCCGCGCGGCACGATCAAGGCGTCGACGGCAAGCGTGCCGTCGGCGCGCACGATCAGCGGGTTGAGATCGACGCTCTCGATCCGCTCGGCGTTGGCGGCGGCGAAAACCGACAAGCGGGCCAAGGTCTCGGCGAGAGCGTCGAGATCGGCCGGCGGCGCGCCGCGCACGCCGTCGAACATGGCGCGGCCCTGGATCTCGTCGATCATCCGCCGCGCCTCGTCGACGCCAAACGGCGCCAGGCGGAAGGTGACATCCTTCAAAACCTCGACGAACACCCCGCCGAGGCCGAACATCACCGCCGGGCCAAACACCGGATCGCGGACCACGCCGGCCACCGCCTCGACCCCGCCGGTAACCATTTCGGCGACGATCACCCCGTCGAGGCGCGCGTCCGGCTTGGCCGTCCGCGCCCGCTCCATCAAGGTCGTAAAACCGGCCTTTACCGCCGCCGCGTCGTCAAGGTTGAGCAGAACCCCGCCGATCTCGGTTTTGTGTAGGATATCGGGCGAGGCGATTTTAAGGACCACCGGCCCACCGATCTCGGCCCAGGCGGCGGCCGCCGCCTCGGCACTGTCGACCAGGATATCGCGGCTCATGGCGATGCCGGCGGCGGCCAGAATGGCTTTCGCCTCAAACTCGCCGACGGCGCCGTCGGGCACCGGTTTGGCGCCATCCGGCAAGGACGGCGGCGCGTCCGGCCGGCCGCGCCCGAAAATCTCCGAGAACCGAGCGAGCGCGCCAACCGCCCGGATCATCAGGGTCGGGTCCTCGATCACCGGATAGCCCATCGCCTCATAGGCGCGGATCAGTTCCTCATCGCCGGTCAATGACAGGATCATCGGCTCATCGGGGAAGCTGTCGCGCAGATTGCCGAAAATCGTCTTGCAGGCCGGGCCGGTGAACACCGAGGCCGGCACCCCGGCGAGATAAACCGCGTGGGCGTCGTAATCGGCGCGCTCGATGGTCATGCGGATGTTTTTTTCAACCAGATCCGGTTCATTCAGCGCCTGGGCGGTGAAATCGACCGGGTTGCGCACGGCGGCGTAGGGGATCATCGCCTTCAGATCGGTCTGCAAATCGGCCGGCATCTCGGCGACCTCCAGGCCATAGCTGCCGCAAGCGTCGGCCATTTGCACGCCGACGCCGCCGGAAATGGTCTGCAGGCTGACCCGGTTGCCCTTGGGATATTTGCCGAATTGGCAGGCATAGGCGACGTCCAACATTTCCTCGGTGGTCTCGGCCCGGTAGACGCCATATTGCTTGAACAAAGCGTCATAGATGGCGTCGGCGCCGGCCAGCGAGGCGGTGTGCGAGGCGGCCGCCATGGCGCCAACCTCGGTCCGGCCGACTTTCATGAAGATCACCGGCTTGTGGGCGTCGCGGGCGGCTTCCAGGGCGGCGCGCAAACGGTCGGCGTCCTTAACCCCCTCGGCATAGGCGACGATCACCCCGACATCGGGGGCGGCGACGTAGTATTCGATGACCTCGGCCACCTGCACGTCGACCTCGTTGCCGGTGGTCACCCAGTAATTGGCGCCGATGCCGCGGGCCTGGGCGATGGTGTAGATATGGCTGCCATAGGCGCCGGACTGGCTGGCGATGCCAATTGGGCCGGGCGGCACCTTGGTGATCGCCGGGGCGTTGGCGAAAGTGCCGTACCAGCCTTCGGTCAAGGTGAACACACCGAGGCAGTTGGGGCCGACGATGCGCATGCCACTGGTTCGCGCGATGTCGGCGATCTCGGCCTGGGCGCGGGCGCCGTCGTCATCCTGTTCGGCGAAGCCGGAGGTGAAGACCACCGCCGAGCGCACGCCGAAGTCGGCGCATTCGCGGATCGCGTCGACGGCGATGGCGGCCGGCACCGAGATCACCGCGCTGTCCGGCACTTCGGGCAAATCGCCGACTTTGGCATAGGCTTTGAGGCCCTGGACGGTCTCGCGGTTGGGGTTGATGGGATAAATATTGCCTTGAAATTCAGACTTGCTGAAATGGATCGGCCGGCCACCGATACGGGCGGCGTTGTCCGAGGCGCCAACCACCGCGATGGCGCGCGGGTGCAGCAAGGGTTCCAATGAATGGGCCATGTCCGGCCTCCTTCGGTCTAATGGATTGGGGACTAGACGGTGGCGATGGCGTTGGCCGGCGAACCGACCGCGCCAGGTAAACGAAGCGGCGGCGCGGTCATCAAAAAGCGTGACCGCCCTTGCCCGCGCAGGTGGTCGGCGAGGTCGGTCAAATACCACAGCTCGCCCAAATGAATACCCAGCTTGAAGAGACAAAGATGATGTAGCGGCATGGCCGCGAAATCAGCGCTGTCATCGGCTGGCGGTTTCGACGGCACGCCTTCGACGGCGTAGTTATCGGCGATCAAAATCGCCACACCGCTGTCACGGATCCAGTTCTGGAGCTTCGGATCGCGGCCATCGAGCACCGGATAGGCATTGTGCAAAGCGTCTTTGCTGGGGTGGCCGTCGGCGGCCATCAGCATCTTCCCGAAACCGGTGTGCAGGCAGACGATATCGCCTTCCTCGACGATCACCTGGTCCTTCTCCAACACATCCATCAAATCGTCATAGCCGACATAATGGCGGGCCTCGCCGAAATGCGCGTACAGGTCGATCAGCACGCCGCGGCCCTGGATACAGGCGGCGGCCATGTTTTCGATCCCCAGGCGGCGCACCCGCGCGCCAGGGTAGCGTTGAAACTCGGCGGCGCACTCAACCGTTTGCGGCGCGTCGAGGTAATCGGCGGCGGTCCAGCCATTGTAGAAACAATGCTCGGCGATACCGTCGCCATCGGCGTCAAAACGGGCGCCGACATGGGCGAAACTGTCCCACTGGCTGGAGTATTGCAGGCACAGCAGCACCGCGTCGTCGCAGACCACGTCCAAATGGCGGGGGTCGTCAATCGACAGCGGCAGGTTGAAATTGGCCAGCCCGCCGCGCTCGGTGGCGAAATGGCGCGGCGGAAAGCGCCGCGGGTTGAGATCGCGGCCACCCGGACGGTCGAGCGGCAGGGACAGGCAAAAACGTTTGCCCTCCCGCACCTCGGCCATCGCCGCCTTGACCCGCGCGGGGGTCAGCAGGTTGACGCGACCCAGTTGGTCATCGTCGCCAAACTCGCCCCAATTCGACCCTTCCGGCCGCCGCGTCCACCGCTTGCTCATCCCCAGGCTCCCGTTTCTTAGAGCTCAATTATTCGGCAGTGGCGGCGGCCGGCGCAAGCACTTCCTGTTCGACGCGCGGGGCCGACGGATTCACGGATACAGGGCCGGCCAACTCAGCTATACAACCGCCTATGTCCTCGCCGCCCGACATCACCGCCGCCAATAGCCGTCTCGGCGTCTTGTTGATGTGCTGCGCCACGGTGGTTTTGGCGAGCATGGACGCGGTCACCAAAATCCTCGCCGGACTGTTCGATCCGCCGCAGATCCTGCTGGTCCGCTGGGCCATTTTTCTGGCCTTGGCGCTGGCCTTGGCGGGCCACGCGCAAGGCGGGGTGCGGCGCGCCGCGATCAGCCGTCGCCCGTGGCTGCAGGTTGGCCGAGCGGTGCTGCTGGTGGTCGAAATCGGGGTCTTCATCGTCGCTTTCGGTAACTTGCAATTGGCCGAGGTGATCGCCATCGCCGCCAGCGCGCCATTGATCATCACCGCCCTGTCGGTGCCGGTGTTGGGCGAAAAGGTCGGCGTGCATCGCTGGACCTCGGTGGCGGTCGGCTTTGTCGGCGTGCTGATCATCCTCCGGCCGGGCTTCGGCGCGGTCGACCCCTTCCATTTGTTGACTTTGGTCGGCGCGGTGATGTGGGCCAGCTACCAGTTGATGACACGCCTGGCCGGGCGGCGCGACAGTCCGGAGGTGTCGATGTTCTATCTGGGCGCGGTCGGTTTCGCGGTGCTGGCGGTGGTCGCGCCGTTTTTCTGGCGGCCGCCGACAGTGACCGAATGGGGGTTGTTGTTGCTGGCCGGTGGGCTCGGCGCGGTGGGTCACTTTTTAATCATCAAGGCGTTGGCGTTGGCCCCGGCCAGCACCGTTCAGCCGTTCACCTTTCTGACCTTCGTCTGGGCCATCGGCCTTGGCTGGTTGGTGTTCGACGCCCTGCCCGACGGGCCAACGGTGTTGGGCGCGCTGATCATTATCGCCAGCGGTCTTTACGTTTTTCACCGCGAACATCGCCAGCGCGCCGAGCCGAAGGAAATCCCCGCCCCGCGTGATCGCTGATCAAGGGAAAACGGCCGGCGCCAGGATCAAAGGGTCAGGGTTAATACGTCAGGGCGTTCACGGTGAGCTCGGCCGCCGGTTTACCGGCCGGTGTCATCACCCTAAAGACGCCTGGCGCGGCTTGCAGGCGGATGGTGTCGTCCCAAAAAACCGGCCGGCGGAAGCGACAGATCACATCAAAAGTACGTGGCGGCCGGTTACACGCCATTTCCCCCATCATCCACGCCATCGCCATCAAGCCCTGGGCGATTGGCGCGCGGAAACCCATGGCCTGAGCGAAATCCGGATCGAAGTGGAGGAGATTGCCGACATCGCTCGAAAACAAGGTGACCGCCTCCGGGGTCATGGCGCGACCGGCGACCTCGGCGAATTCAGGGGGTTCCGGCGTCGCCCGCGGCGATAGGGCGGCGGGTTTCGGGGCCGCCGATTTCGGCGCCGGTTTCAGCCGGTGATGCTCGGCTGTCAGGACCACCTGGCCGGCGCTGTCGGCGAGGGCGAATTCCTGGATAAAAAAGGCGCCATTGGGTCGCGCTTCGGCGTGCGTGCAGCGGCCACTCAGGGTCAATGTCTCGCCCAGCGCGATCGGTCGGGTTTGGCGGAGACGCTGAGCCATGTGCACGAAACCGTCAATCGGCGCGCCCTCGGCCGACAGCAGGCGAAAATTGTCATTGCCGAACAAGGTTGGTTCAGCGACCCCCGCCCAGCGCGCCGGATCGACCCCGCAAGCTTCCAGACGGCTGGCCTGATAGGCGGCATGGCGCGTGACCGTCACCTGGCGCCAGGCCGCGCCGGGGGTGAAACATGGATGGGTCACATTGGGCGGCGGCGGCACTTAATCAATCCCTCCCTAAACTGCGCGTAGCGGGCCGATGGGGGCGCGCACCCTAAAGTGTCGCCGGTGACGGCGATGAATGTAAAGCCCCCCGGCCATGCATCGCTTTAGGAAACAGTCCAAAATTGCTACTCTCTAAACATTATGGAGGGGCGCATGGCCGACGATGATCCATTGGCGCTATGCCAGCGCGAGCTGGCGGCCATTGTCGCCGCGACGGAAACCGCGGTGACCGACATACTGGGCGCCATCGAAGCCCTGCGCGACGCCCCGCCGGCGGCCCGGGCGGCGGCGATCACCGAGATCGTGGCGGCCTGCCAATATCATGATATGGTTGGCCAGCGGGTTCAGCGGATTGAAGCGGCGTTGCACGAATTGGTCGCCGGCGGCGACGCCGCCGCCGTCTTACGTGACGGCGCCGGCCCCAGCGCCGGCGCGATTGACCAGGACGATATCGACGCGCTGTTCAACGACGCCGCCGAAGAGTGAGGGCGCCATGGATATGATCACCCTGCCGGCCGGGGATCGTGTGCCCAGCCTCGGTTTGGGCACCTGGCATATGGGTGCGCGAACCGACAACCGCGCCGCCGAGGTGCGCGCCTTGCAACATGGGGTCGACTTGGGCATGATCCTGATCGACACTGCCGAGATGTACGCCGACGGCGGCGCCGAGGAGGTCACTGGCGCGGCCATCGCCGGCCGCCGCGACGCGGTCTTCGTGGTCTCGAAAGTCTTGCCCCATAACGCCAGCAGGTCCGGCACCGTCGCCGCCTGCGAAGCCAGTTTGCGGCGGCTCGGCATTGAAACGCTCGACCTCTACCTGCTTCATTGGCCAGGTCATCATCCGCTGGAAGAGACCCTCGGCGGCTTTGAGGCCCTGCGCGCTGCCGGTAAGATTCGCCATTATGGCGTCAGTAATTTCGACCCCGCCGACATGGCCGATTTGGCGGCCGCCGGCGCCACCGCGTGCCAGACCAATCAATGTCTCTACAATCCCAGCCGGCGCGGCATCGAGTTCGACCTATTACCGATGATGGCCCAAGCGGGCATGCCCTTGATGGCTTACTCACCGTTGGAACAAGGCCGCTTGGCCGATGATCCGGTCCTGACCGAAATCGGCCGCGGCCATGGCGTTGACGCGCTGGCGGTGGCCTTGGCCTGGGTGCTCCGGCGCGGCGATGTGATCGCTATCCCAAAAGCCAGCGACCTGGCCCATGTGGCCGCCAACCGGGCGGCCGCTGGCCTGGTCCTGGGCGACGACGAACTGGCTCTGATCGACGCTGCCTTCCCGCCGCCCGAGCGGGCCGCGCCCCTGGAAATCCTGTAATCGGTTAATCCTCCAGGGCGGTGAGTAGCGGCATCCATTCCTCAATCAACGCCGCCGCCGCTTTGGTATTAAGGTCGAACAAAGTCAGCCCGCGGGTCGCCAAATCACCATAAAGCGCGCGTTCCGACAGGATCGCGGTAAAGATCAAGTCGCGGTTTTCGGCGAATTCGGTCAGGCGCGCCATCGCCCGGCTGCCGGCGCGCACGCGATTGGCGATCACATGCAGGCCCTTGCGCCCCTTGCGCAGGCTTTTGATGCGCGCCAAGCGGCCGAGGAAACGTGCCGTCGCCATTTCGTCGAAGACCGACGGCAGCACCGGCACCACCACCGCCTCGGCGGTCGCCACAATGTCCTCCAGACGCGCGCCCCGCAGCGCCGCCGGACAATCCAGGACCACCCGCGCGCTTTTCTTGAGCCCGCCGCCAATGTTTTGCGTCCAATCAACGGCCTTCACCGGAAACGCGCCCTCCGGCCGCAGGGCATGCCAGCGCAGGGCGCTCTTTTGACGGTCGAGATCGGCCAAAGTGGTGGCCACGCCCGAGCGCGACAAGGCCACCGCCAGGTGGGTGGAGAGAGTGGTTTTGCCACAGCCGCCCTTGGCGTTGAGCACAGCGATGGTTTTCATGGGCGCCTCCCCGCGTCGGTCCGGCTTTGCGTCCAAAACGTCGGGCGCGCCGCAAACGTCCGCCAGCGTTTTCGAAGGCGCGCGACAATGCCCGGCAATGCGGCGGCGGCGGCGCCTTCGATGAAACCGCGTACCCGCGGGATGACATTGGCCACCATCGGATCGGCCGCGGGCGGCGCCGCCGCCAAGATATCGGCAGCCACCGCCAAGTCATTCAAGGAACCCAATTGTTCCTGTAATTGGCGAAGTTCCCGGGCGAAAACGCGCGCCGTTTTGCCCGCGCAGGCATTCACGAAAAACTCGGCATTGTAGCGCAGCTTTTTCACATCCAGGCGCACCCGATGCCATTCGAGCGGGTCGCGGGTTGCCCGGCGCGCCCTTTTGACCACGTTGCGGTAGCGCCGGTCGAGCGCCGGTCCGGCGAATTCGGCCAGCCGCCGGGCATGCCACAAACGCCCCACCGGATCTTCGATATTCCGCCAAGCGCCGGTTTCGATCCAAAGCGCGATGTCAAACACCGCCCGCCATTGGTCGCCGGTCTCCAGAAGCGCGCGCACCCGCGCCAATTCCGCTTCACGCCAGGCCGCCAAATGCGGCGTCAACTGAGCCATTTGCGTTTTATCCAGGCCCATGCCCGCCAATTTGTCGAAGGTCTCGGCGATCAACACATCAATATCGCGGACCCGGCCAAGGGCCTCGAAAATATCCTTCAGCAGGGCCAACGCCGGCGCCACCCTGGCCGCCGCGATGATCGGCTTGAACACACCATTGGCCGAGCGCAGGCGGCGGATCGAGACACGCATTTGATGGATCGCCTCGGGCGCGCCGACCTCCAGCACATTTTCATGATTGGCGATAAACTGAGTCAGGCAGGTCTGTACAATCGCCGGATAAGCCTTGGCGATGCGAGTCTCGGCGGTGAAATTGAGGGGCGGCGCCCGCCAAATATCGGGGGCCGCGCCATGGTGCAAGCGCGCCGCCCGCGCCGCCTTGGAGTCAATCGACAATCGCAGGCCATAGCGCGACTGCAGATCGCGGGCCAAATCCAGCAACCCTTCCGGCGGCCCCGACTTCAACTCCAATTCCAATTCGCAGATCGGATGGCTGGCCCGGCTGGTGTCGATTTCCCCTTGGTCAAGCGCCAGTTCAATCGTCGAGATGGCGCCGCTCCGGGCGGTGTGACGAAACAGCCGGCGCCGGCGATCAAAAACCGTGCGGAACGTCGGTGCCACGCCGGTCCGTGTGACATGGCTGTACGCCCGCGGCGAGAGCACTTGTTTCAAATCGTCCAGGACCAGGCGCGGGGCGCTTAACACGCGCTCGACCTCGCCGCGGCTGAACGGTCCGCTGGCGCGCGGCGCGGTTTTGATGGTCTGGGTGATGCGGTTGTCGCTCAGGCGCAGACGCAGCGCCACCTTGGCCGCCTCCAAATGGCCGGCCGGCGTGTCGAAATAAGTGGTGTCCAGGTGATCCGCGCGCGCCACGGCGGCCGGAAAAAGATCACGGCTCAGGGCACGGGCTACAGGGGCGGATAGGAAGAACTTGATTTCGGTCTCGACACTCAAAAATCCAGCCCCTCGGAACAATCATGCGTTTAATTTACATGTGGCCGCGTACCGCTATTGTAAAGATTTCCATCGGGTCTATCCGAAAAATTTCCCGCCAAGGGGCCTGCGGGTCAATCGCCGGCCGCCACCGCGACTTCGGCCGCAACCGCCGTTGGCGCCGGCAAGACCTGACGGAGATAGCCGGCGACGCCCAGCGCCTGGTGCCATTGACGCGGATGGCCCAGGGATACTTCCTCGAACCGGGTGCCGTCGATATGGTCGGTGCGTCGGATGTGCAAATGGCCGCTGATCACCGCCTCGGCCCGAAAGCGACGATGCCAATCCTCGGTGGCGCGGGTGCCACACCACGGCGCGAAGCGGGGGTTGCGTGGCAAGTCGACCAAATCGCGGCGCAGGGGCCAGTGGTTGATCAGGATGGTGCGCGCGGACGGCGGCAGCGCCGACAAGCGGCGGACGGCCTCGTCAAGGCGCGCGGCGCACCAAGCCTGGCGGCTGGGATAGGGATCGGGGAACAGGTAAAGTTCGTCGGCGCAGCTGGCCCGCGCCGCCCGCGCCCAGGCCCGCACATCGGCCAAGGCGACGTCATCGGGGCGGAACGAGTAATCATAAAGCAGGAACAGCGGCGCGATGACCAAATCGCCGCCGGGCGCGCCCGGCCATACCGGGAACGGATCCTCCGGCGTCAGCACACCGTGGGCGCGGGCCAGGTCGATAAGGCGCAGATAGCGCGTGACGCCGCGCAGCGGCACCTCGTCAGGGCGCCGAACGCTCCACAATTCGTGATTTCCCGGGACCCAAATCAAGCGGCCGAAACGTGCCCCCAGGGTCTCGAACGCCAGGGCCAGATGTTCTTCCCGCTCGGCGATGTCGCCGGCCAGGATCAACCAGTCGTCGCCATGGTCCGGCACGTCGGCCAGGGCCGCGCGGTTAATTTCCTGCGACAGGTGCAGATCGCTGATAGCCCACAAACGCATGGCCTGAGCATACGGACGCTGTGGGCGGAATCAACCGCCAAGCCTGGCCTACATGAACAAGCGCTCGTTGCTCAAATCGCGGTAGAGATCGGCCACCTGCGCCGCGTAACCGTTATATAACTGCGTCGGCACGCGTTCATCGCTGCCCAGCAGGCGCTCGGTCGCTTGGCTCCAGCGTGGGTGGGGAACCTCCGGGTTCACATTGGCCCAAAAGCCATACTCGCGGCTCTGCAAGACTTCCCAAAAGCCTTTCGGCCGGGTCGCCGAAAAGGTGAACCGAACAATCGACTTGATATGTTTGAAGCCATATTTCCACGGCACCGCCAAGCGCAACGGCGCGCCGTTTTGCTTGGGCATGGGGCGCCCGTAGATGCCGGTGGCGATGAAGCTCAACTCGTTTCGCGCTTCGGCCATGGTCAACCCTTCGACATAGGGCCAGGGATACCAATGTTGGCGTTGGCCAGGGGCGATTTCCTTGTCCAGAAAAGTTTGCATGGTGACATACTTGGCGTCTGAACGTGGTTGCGCCAGATCGATCAAATGGCTCAACTGGAAACCTGTCCACGGCACCGTCATGGCCCATGCCTCGACGCAGCGATGGCGATAGACGCGTTCCTCGAGCGGCATTTTGGCTAATAGATCGTCGATGGCCAGGCTCATCGGCTTGTCCACCGCGCCGTCGATGGTCACCGCCCACGGACGGATTTTGAGGTTTTGAGCGACCTTCGAAATCTGCTTGTGGGAGCCGAATTCGTAGAAGTTGTTGTAGGTCGTCGCCGCTTCCTCGTCGGTCAGCGGCCGGCCGCCTTCATAGGCGGTGTTGCGTGGCGCCGGGTAGAGCGCCGCCGAAGGGTCGACCTCATCGGCGGCGAAAGCCTTGCCGGCGGCCAGAGCGGCCCCACCAAGCAACGCCGGCCCGGCGGCCAACCCCCGCAGAAAATGGCGCCGGTTCCAATACACGGATTCCGGAGTGGCGGCGCTTTCAGGTAGTTCCCATTCGCGCTTTATTTTTATCAGCATGGTTTCGTCCTCCTGACCGACGGTATGCCCAGAGAAATGTGGCGCGCGTAGGGCAGTTTTCAAACCATGATCGGGTAAATTCAGCCATGCGCCGCTTGCCGTTCGGCGATGGCGGTTTCCGCCTCGCGTCCCGACAACTCGGCCAGATGATCAAATTCCCGGGTGAAGAACCCCATGCCGTGACTCAGCGCACGGATCTCAATAATCAGATCGTGCAGCGTGGCGACCGGCATATAGGCCTGCACCTCGTCCCAGCCCTGCCACCCCTCTTTCGCCTGAAACCCGAGAATTTGACCGCGCCGCGCGGTAATCACTCGCTGCACCCGAGCGGTGGCGGTATTGGGCGCGGAAATCACCATATGGTCGATCGGCTCGAGCAGGATCGGCCCACATTTCGGCAGCCCCTCGGCCATCGCCAGGCGGCCGGCGGCGCGGAATGCCATCTCCGAACTATCGACGCTGTGGTGGGCGCCATCGGTGAGAATGACCTCGACATCGACCACTTGGAAACCGAGCGGGCCGCGCCGGAGGTAATCGCGCACGCCGTCGCCGACCGCCGGGATGAAGTTGCGCGGCACCGCGCCGCCAACCACGGTGTTGGAAAAATTAAATCCCTCGCCGCGCGGTCGCGGCCGCACGGTGACCTTTACGTCGCCGAATTGACCATGGCCGCCCGACTGCTTTTTATAACGGGCGTGTTGGTCAATCGATTTGGTGATGGTCTCACGGTAGGGGGTCTGCGGCGCCGCTGTGTCGACGGTTAAATGAAAGCGATCGACGAGACGTTCCAAAACCACCCGCAAATGCGTGTCGCCCTGCCCTTCCAGGGTCAATTCCGACATCTCGGCGTTGTGATTGACCACCAGGGCGCGATCTTCTTCGACCAGTTTTTGCAATGCCCCGGACAGTTTCACCTCGTCCTCGCGGCTGGTGGCGGTAATGGCCAGGGCGAAGACGGGGGCAAGGGCGCCGGCCATGGCACCCGGCCGGCCGGGGTGGTGCCGACCACGTCGCCGGTCGCGGTTTCCTCCAGACGTCCGAGGGCGACACCCTCGCCGGCCGTGGCGGTCGGCAATTTATCCAGCTTGCCGCCCAAAGGGCGGTACAGACCGGACAGACGCTGGCTGCCGAAATGGTCCCCGTCCTTGACCGATCCGCGCCACAGCCGCGCCAAGGATAGTTTGCCCAGAGCGGCGCGTGCATGGTTTTGAACACCTCGGCGGCGACCTCACCGGGTCCGTCGAAACCTCGTCGGGCGGCGGCCACCGCGACCGCCGGCGCGTCATGGCGCAAGGTCTTCAACAAGCGTTGTACGCCGCGGTCCAGGGCCCCGGCGCCCAACAGCACCGGCACTAACAAATCGTCGCGCAAGGTCTCGGTGAATTGCTGATAAACCTCGGCGGTGGCGGGCTGCCGGTCCTCCAACAAATGCTCGAGAATGACATCGTCGTAATCGGCCAGGGTTTCCAACAATTCGTCACGCGCCGCGCCGCCCGGGTCGCCGGCCGGCATTTCGATCAGGGCGGAAGGTCCCGCGTCGGCGTAGCGATAGGCCCGGGCGCTGACCAAATCGACATAGCCGGTGACCGCCTCGCCCTCTAGCAGCGCCACCTGGCGCAGGATCATGGGGCGCTCGGAAATCGCTTGTAACCGATCCATCAACATCCGCATCGGCGCCGGGTCGTGGTCGACCTTGTTGATGAACACCACATGGGGAATGTTGTGCCCGTCCAGGTAATGCAGGAGCGGCGCGGCCGCCGACACCTTGTCGACCTCGGCTTCGACAACCACGATGACGATATCGGCGACCAGGCACGCGTCGCGCGCGTCCTGACCGAACTCGACACCCCCGGGGGTATCTATGAAAACCCAAGGATCCCCGAGAAAATGACCCATCCCAACGCTCAACTCGGTGGACCCTTGGCGTTTACGCGCCTCTTTTTGATGGTCGCCGACCAAGGTACCGGCGGCCACCGCGCCCTTGCGGTGGATCGCGCCGGTGGCGTGAAGCAAAGCCTCGAAGAGATGGGTTTTGCCGCTGTGATAAGGGCCGGCGACCACCGCGCATCGGGTACTGGCCTGGGGGGCGCCGGCCTGGGGCGCCTGGCTCATGGGCTGGAT
>NZLB01000155.1 GCA_002694075.1 Nisaea sp. | reverse complement strand
GCCGGCACCTTGACGATCCACAATTGCCGGACCTTGCATTATTCGCCATCGAGCAAGTCGCCGACGCCGCGGCCGCTTTTGCTGAATTGTTACTCGTCGGCCGACGCGCGCGCCTACACCGCCCATCCCGACCCGTCCTCGCATACCTATGAGGTGGTGCGTGGCCAGGCCGCTCGCTGGGTCGAACATGACCCGCGCCCCTGCCTGCTGCCGCCCGACTGGTCGCATGGCTACACCTCGATCTTCGCCGCCCAGGCCGGCGAGAACGACTAGATCTTGAGCACGACTAGATTTTAGGCGGATACAGGTCGCGCAATTGAGCCACTTGCGCGGCGCTTAGCAGGTTCAGCTTTTGGCCGCGCAGGAGCAGGAACAGCTTGGCCGTCTCCTCAAGTTCCTCGGTCGCCTGCACCGCGTCGTCGAGGGAGACGCCGGCGACCACCGGGCCATGATTGGCGAGCAGCACGGCATGGTGCTTGGAGGCCATTTCGCCGACCGCACGGGCCAGGTCGATATCGCCCGGCGGGTAATAGGGGATCAGCGGCAAGTGGCCGACCCGCATGACGTAATAGGCGGTGATCGGCGGCAGCACATCGGCCGGGTCGACATCGGCCAGGCAGCTGACCGCCACGGAATGGGTGGCGTGCAGATGGACCACCGCGCCGGCCTTCGGCCGCTCGCGATACATAGTCAAATGCAGCACGCTTTCCTTGGTCGGCGGGTCGCCGGAGACAAGAGTGCCGGCGTCATCCAGTTTCGACAGCCGGGCCGGGTCGAGGGTGCCCAAGGTGGCGCCGGTCGGCGTCATCAACCAGCCGTCATCGACGCGCACACTGATATTGCCTGACGACCCGAAGGTCAGGCCGCGCGCGAACATGGATTGGCCCAATTGGCAGATGCGGTCGCGGAGGGCGGTTTCAGTCATCTTCGATCCTTTCAAGGGCTGGGTGGCGTTGTTGCGACGGGTCACTGTCCCTGGTCGCCCGGCGCCCTAATATTATGGAATGGCGCATGCGCGCCGTGTCCTTTGCGACCATGAGGCTCACAATGCAGTTTCAATACTTATTGCTCACCCGTTTCGCCGTGATCAATGCCTTCTTGTTGGCGTTGGTGCTGGCCGCCTATGGGCAAGGCTGGCTCGATCCCATGATCACCGCGCGTTTGGCTGAATTGACCCTGATCATCGTGGCGGTGTTCGTTTACGGATTGGCCGTTTGCGGATGGAAGATCTGGCGCTTGACGGTGGAATTGAACGGTCTGAACGCCGAAAGTCTGTCCGCCGACAGCCGCCTGGCGCATTATCTTGAACAGGTGCGTACCGCCGACTCGCAGAGCCGCGCCCTCCAGGCCGGCACCCTTCGGCTGGAGCTGACGGACCGGATCGTGGTCGTTCGACATACCGCCAACACCTTGATTTTCCTTGGCCTGATCGGCACCGTGATCGGCTTTATCATCGCTTTGTCGGCGGTCGACCCGAGCACCGCCGCCGATGCCGAAAACGTCGCCGCCGTCATCGCGACCTTGATTGACGGCATGTCGGTGGCCCTCAACACCACCTTGATAGGCGCCATGCTGTATTTGTGGCTGACCGTCAATTACCGGATTTTGACAAGCGGCACGGTCAGCTTGATCGCCGAGGTGATTGGGATGGGAGAACGCCGTGCATCAGCTTGACGAACTGGACGAGGACAATTGGGGCACGGTTTTTCGCGATGTCATTCTGCTTGCTTTGATCGGCTTCGTGGCCATGGTCATTATCATGCTGCCGCATATCAAGCCGACCGAGGTGGAGACGCAGGACCACAAGGCGCCCGGCAATGTCATCGTCGAACTGCACTGGCCCAGTACCCAGCCGTTTGACGTCGATCTTTGGGTCAAGGCCCCGCGTGAGGCGCCAGTCGGGTTTTGGAACATGGGCGGCGAGACCTTCAATCTGTTGCGCGACGATTTGGGCTCGGAAGCCGACGCCACCAATGAGAATTACGAGATCAGCTATAGCCGCGGCATCCCGGCCGGCGAATATATCGTCAATGTGCACCAATACGGGCCGATCCCGGCCGGCACACTGGTCACCGCCACGGTCGTGGTTAGCGTCCGCACGCGCTTGGAGGCGGCCCGCCAAATCCTCACCACCGATGTCGAATTGTTTCGCCAGGGCCAGGAGGAAACCGCTTTTCGCTTCCGCCTCGACCAAGAGGGCGGCCTGGTGCCGGACAGCGTCAATACGCTAAGCCGGCGCCTGGTCACCGAGGAGTAACGCAATGGATATCCTGTTTTTCATGTTCCTGGCCGCCGGCGCCACCGCCGTCGGGCTGGCCATGTTGGCGATTTGGGCGCCGCGTCCGACGCGGGTGCGGCTGATCGCCAGCGGCGTGGCGATTTTGTTTTTGCCAACCGTCTATTTCCAGTTCACCGAACTGCTTTCCAAGCCGAAGCCGGTCGCCTTCGAATGGTATGAACGCGAACGCGCCAAGGCCGAGGTCTTGTCGGTTAGCCTGCATGAGGGCGAGGCGATCTATCTTTGGCTGCGTTTGCCCGGCAGCCGGGAGCCGCGCGCCTACGTGGCGCCGTGGAATGTGAAAATGGCGGAAAAGTTGGAAGAGGCTCTGGAAGAGGCCGTTAAACAGGACGGCAAGGTCGAAATGCAGGACCCGTTCTCCAAGCGCAGCTTGCAGGATTGGGGCGATTTGTCGGTGGAAATCATTCCGCCGCCGATCCCGCCGATGAAATTGCCGCAAACGCCGCCGCCGGCGATCAATCCGCGCGAAGAAAAAGTTTAGGCCCCACGCTCGACAAGGGGCGCAAGCAAAAGGGCCGCACGTACACACGCGCGGCCCTTTGTCGACGCCGCTATCCCCCGATAGCCAGCGTCTTGTCGTCTCGATTAGACCGAGTAGTACATCTTGAATTCGACCGGATGCGGGGCCTGTTCGAAGGTCTCCACCTCTTCCATCTTCAAATCGATGTAGGCGTCGATTTGATCGTCGGAGAAGACATCGCCGGCGGTCAGGAAGCCGCGGTCGGCGCTCAACTCTTCGAGGGCTTGGCGCAGGCTGGCACAGACGGTCGGGACGTCGGCCAGTTCTTCCGGCGGCAGGTCGTAGAGGTCTTTATCCATCGGGTCGCCCGGATGGATTTTATTTTGAATGCCGTCAAGGCCGGCCATCAGCATCGCCGAGAAGGTCAGATAGGGGTTGCCGGCGGCATCCGGGAAACGCACTTCGACGCGCTTGCCGTTGGGGCTGTTGACATGCGGGATCCGGCAGGAAGCCGACCGGTTCCGCGAGGAATAGGCCAACAAAACCGGCGCTTCGAAGCCCGGCACCAAACGCTTGTAGCTGTTGGTGGTCGAGTTCGAAAAGGCGTTGATGGCGCGCGCGTGTTTGATGATCCCACCGATGTAGTAAAGGGCGGTTTCCGACAGGTCGGCGTAGCCATTGCCCGCGAACAAGGGCTTGCCGTCACGCCAGATTGACTGGTGGCAATGCATGCCCGAGCCGTTGTCGCCAGCGATCGGTTTCGGCAGGAAGGTCGCCGATTTGCCATAGGCGGCGGCGACATTGTGGACCACGTATTTGTAGATTTGCAGATTGTCGGCGGTGTTCACCAAGGTGCCGAATTCAATGCCCAGCTCGTGCTGCGACGGCGCCACTTCGTGGTGATGCTTCTCAACCTTGAGGCCCATTTCCTCCATCACCTCGAGCATTTCGCTGCGCAGGTCCTGGCCGGAATCGACCGGCGGCACCGGGAAATAGCCGCCCTTGACACCGGGGCGATGGCCGAGATTGCCGTCTTCGAATTCCCGGTCGCTGGTGTACGGCCCCTCGGCGGAGTCGACTTCGAAATAGCTTTTGTGCATTTCGGCGGCGAATTTGACATCGTCGAAAACGAAAAACTCAGCTTCCGGACCGAAATAGGCGGTGTCGCCGATGCCCAAACCGCCCATGTGGGCGATCGCCGCTTTCGCGGTCGAGCGCGGGCAACGTTCATAGGGCTGGTTGGTCGACGGTTCCAGCACGTCGCAGAAAATCGCCATCGTCGCTTGGGCCGCGAACGGATCCATGACCGCGGTCGACAAATCCGGGCTCAAGTTCATGTCGGATTCGTTGATCGCTTTCCAGCCGGCGATCGACGAGCCGTCGAACATGAAACCCTCGACCAGGCTGTCTTCATCGACGGTGCGTACGGCCTGCGTCAGATGTTGCATTTTACCGCGCGGGTCGGTGAAACGGAGATCGACGAACTTCACGTCGTTCTCCTTGATCATTTTCATTACGCTTTCGACATCAGACATGCTGAGTTTTCCTCTTAAGTGATTACCATTTGCTCACGGTAGAGCTAATCCGATCCGTCCGTGCGACAACCTGTCGCGCGGACGGAAAATCGGGTGGACACCGTGTTTTAGATCGCGTCGGCGCCGGTTTCGCTGGTGCGGATGCGGATCGCTTCTTCGACCGTGGACACGAAGATTTTGCCGTCACCGATGCGGCCGGTGTGAGCGGCTTGTTGGATGGCTTCGACGGCCCGTTCGACCATCGCGTCTTCCATGACCACTTCGACTTTCACCTTGGGCAGGAAATCGACGACATATTCGGCGCCGCGATACAATTCAGTGTGCCCCTTCTGCCGGCCGAAACCTTTGGCCTCGGTCACGGTGATACCCTGAATACCCACCTCGTGAAGCGCCTCTTTCACTTCTTCCAGTTTAAAAGGCTTGATGATCGCTTCGATCTTTTTCATCGTAACTCCCCAACGTATTGTTCATCATGGCCTCGCGGCTCTCGGCCGACGATTGCATAGGCCGTGCCAGTTGATTTCATCTGGCAACATACTGATTTCATTTGAGAAATTCGGAGCGTTTTCAAGCAATCACAAGCCAAAATGCCTAAAAAATCGGCAAATGCGAAAAATTTATGCGCCTCGGCCGCCGGCGTGGGGCCGCCGCTACCCGTATATCGGGAGGCGCCAGTTATCGCGGGCGGCCACCGTGCCGCGGCACACCGCCTCGTAATGGCGCTGT
>NZLB01000154.1 GCA_002694075.1 Nisaea sp. | reverse complement strand
GATGATCGTGAGGCGGCCACACAGCCGACGCCCCGGCAGCAGGAAATGACCCGGTTTGGCACGAAAAAAGCTGACGGTCTCATCGGCCTCAAGAGCGGCGCCACGCACCTGGCCGGTGTCGCCATCGATGCCCGACGGCATGTCCACGGCGAGCACCGCCAAGGTCCCGGCCGCACGGCGGGCGTTGGCGGCGGCGATGAAGGCGGCGGCCGGGCCGGCCAAGGGCCGGCTCAAACCGGCGCCAAACAGCGCATCGACCAGGATCGCCGCCCCCTCCAACGCCGCCATTGTCAACGGCTCGATCGGCCCGCGCCAGGCCGCCCGCATGGCGCCGGCGGCCCCCTCACCCGGTGCGCCCAACGCGGCCAGACGCACGGGCCAGCCGGCCGCCGCCAGCGTCTCGGCGATCACATATCCATCGCCGCCGTTATTGCCCGGCCCACAGGCGACCAACACCGGCCCCGGCCGCCAATGGCGCTGAAGATGGCGGGCCACACCCACGCCGGCGGCGGTCATTAAGTGTGCCTCGGCGATACCACCGGCAATCGTCGCCCGGTCGGCGGTAGCCATTTCGGCGACCGTCAATAAAGCCTCGTCATCGCACCCCCGCTCGGTCATGATCGCATCATCGCCAGCCGCCGCCGGCGGCGCAAGCCCATCGGGT
Source organism: Nisaea sp. (assembly GCA_002694075.1). Taxonomy (GTDB): domain Bacteria; phylum Pseudomonadota; class Alphaproteobacteria; order Thalassobaculales; family Thalassobaculaceae; genus TMED26. The sequence goes on along the minus strand of NZLB01000154.1, from coordinate 6,191 downwards.
GGGAGAAAGCGGCCATGAACCCGGAAGTCATCATCACATGCGCTGTCACCGGTGCCGGCGACACCCAGGACAAACACCCCGATTTGCCGATCACCCCGGCCCAAATCGCCGCCGCCTGTATCGAGGCCGCCGCCGCCGGCGCGGCCGTCGTCCATATCCACGTGCGCGATCCGGCGACCGGCCAGGGCAGCCGCGACACGGCGCTTTACGCCGAAGTGGTCGAGCGGGTACGGGCCAGCGGCCGCGATGTGATTTTAAACCTAACCTGCGGCATGGGCGGCGACCTTTACGTCAATGACGACGACCCCTGCCGCATGGACCCGGGCAGCGACATGGTCAACGCCATGACCTGCTTGCAACATGTCGACGAATTGCGCCCCGAGCTTTGCACCCTCGACTGCGGCTCGATGAATTTCGGCGACGGCAACAGCCTAACGGTGCATACCCCCAACATGCTGCGGGCGATGGCCGCGCGGGTGCGCGCGCTCGGCATCAAACCGGAAATGGAAGTGTTTGACAGCGGCCATCTCTGGTTCGCCAAGCAAATGTGCGACGAGGGTTTGATCGACGGCCCGCCGCTGTTCCAACTGTGTTTGGGCATCCCTTACGGCGCGCCGGCGAACACCGAGACCATGGCCCATTTGGTCGGCCAACTGCCGCCGGGGGCGGTATGGGCCGGTTTCGGGATTAGCCGCATTCAAATGCCGATGGTCGCCCAAGCGATCTTGTTAGGCGGTCATGTACGTGTCGGCCTGGAAGACAATCTCTATCTCGAGCGCGGCGTGCTGGCCAGCAACGGACAATTGGTCGACAAGGCGGTTGCCATCATCACCGCCCTTGGCGCCCGCCCGGTCAGTCCGGCCGAGGCACGCGCGAAACTGGGGCTGGCGCGCCGATAAAGGCACTGCCTCGGCGATAGGGGCCAAGCCCGGCGAAATGGCGGCCGGCGCCGGCGCACAGCGCGGCTAATTGATCGGCGATTTCGACGTCACGGCCGGCCAGGCTGGCGGTCGCCGCCGCCCCCAGTTCCACCCGCACCCCCGCGCCGGTGATCCGGCAACGCAGCGTGACCGCGCCCAAACGGCCGGTCAGCCAGGCTTCCACCTGTTCGATAAACGCCAAATCGCCAGCATCAATGGCGATCCCCGTCTCCACTCGGCTGGCCAGACAGGGCTGGGCCGGCAGGTCGGCGATATCATGCAACCCCAAATGCCCGGCCAGGACCCGCACCGCCGCTTTGTCCATCGCCGCTTCGATATACGGGTGGCGCACCGCTTGTTCGGCGGCGGCGCGCAGGCCGGGGCGGTAATCGCCCAAATCATCCAAATTGGCGCCCGACAGCATGGTCGCCGGGCCCGCCTCTGATTTGATGCGATCATAAAGATTATTTTTACAGAAGTAACAACGGTTAACCGGGTTTTTTAAATAATCTGGATCAGAAAACTCACCGGCTTCGGTGCAGGTCAAACGCCAATTGAAACGGGCGCCATGGGCGCGCACCCGCTGCGTCGCCGCCGCCGGCACCGCCGGCGAGACGGCGTGGACCATGCCCGCCGCCGGGCCCAGCGTGCGCGCCGCCACATGGGCCAAGGTCATGCTGTCGACACCGCCGCTGACCGCCACCACGCTTGGCCCGATGGCGCGCAAAACCGCCGCCAAGCGGGCTTCGAGAGCCGCCGCCTGGCTCATGACTTGGCCGCCGGCGGCGGTTTCGAAAGAGCCGCGCTCTCGGCTGCGGCGGCGGCCCGCCGGCGAGCGTGAGTCGGCGCCGGGAGATCGTCGGCCTCGGCCTTGGCGCTGGCCGTGCCATTGGGACGTTGGGCGATTTTCACCCGCACCCCGTCGGCGCCGACCAAGGCCAAATCACGCGCCAAAACCCAACGCCGCTCCAACCGGTGACGCAGGCCCAGCGTGCTGGTGCTGTCGAGAACCGCCGCCGCGGTCGCCGCCGCCACCTCTGGCCGGCACAATAGGCGTAGCGCGGTGACCGGCCGGCCCTTTTTGCCGGTGCCGGCGAACAGGCTGACATCCAAGACCCCGTCACAGGCGCGCAAATGATCGGCGGCGGCGGCCAATTCCTCGCCCGTCATATCGTCAATCTCGCAGGCCAAGGCCGCCACCAGGTCGTCGGCGTCGGTCACCCCCGGGTCGTCATAGGCGGCGACTCTGAGGACATTGGCGATGGCGGCCATGTCACGGGTGCCGGCGCCCATGCCGACAGGGCCCGCGCGCGCCTGGCCCAAGATTCCGCCCCGCGCGCTGGCCAGATATTTGACAATCGCCGCCCCGGTCGGGGTCACCCGTTCGCCGGCGACGCCGTCGTCGACGACCGCTAAATCGCGCAGCAATAGGCGCGTGGCCGGCGCCGGCACCGGCAGCGGTCCATGGGCGGTGGTCACTCGGCCGCCGCCCAACGGCAAGGCGCCGAGCGACCATGTGGTGGTGGGAAAATGGCCCAAAATGGCGCCGGCGGCGACGATATCGGCGAGCGAATCCCAATCGCCGACCTCATGGAAATGAACCCGGATGATGTCGATGCCATGCACCTCCGCCTCGGCCGCCGCCAAAAGGTCAAGAATCGCCAGAGCCGGCGCGCGGGCCGCCGGCTCGAGCGGCGAGTCGGCGATGCGGGCGCGCATATCCGGATAATGATAAGGCGCTTTGGCGGTATCGGCGGGCAGCGTGAAATCGAGCCATTTAGCCGCCATCCCGGCCCGGCGCACCGGCTGAAAGGCCATGGTCTCGGCGCCCGGTACCCCCACCGCCGCGACCGCCGTGCGCACCGTTTCGGCCAGCACCGGCCAAGCGTCGACCATCGCCGCCATGAACATATCGCCGGCCACGCCCCCCAAGGGGTCGAGATGGATATGTCGCGGCGGCGTGATCATCGGTGGCCCGCCTCAGGCGGCGCGGCTGAACGGGATCACATAGGGACCTTCCGGGATCGCCGCCACCGCCGCGTCGCCATGTTTGGCGATGCTGGCGACGACCGCCCGCGCCACCGCGTCTGGCGTGTTCGGGAGCATCTCGACTCCGGTCAGGCCATGGTCGGCGGCCGGCAAACCGGTGGAAAACAGCTGTACATGGCCGACCCGCATTGGCTTCAACTGCATCTCGGTCTGCCATTCGTCGACATCGGCGAATTGCTTGCCGAGAATGGTTTCCAGAAACCGATCCGGCCCCAACTCCACCAAGCGGCCTTGCGAGGCCCGAAATTCCGGCGACCCCATGCCCTCGGCGCAATCCGAGACAATGATCAAAGTGCCACCCGGCGCCAGGATATCTAACGGCGTGACCATGCCCTTGACGGTTTGATAATAGGTCTGATCCAAGGGGTAGCCGGCCGACGAGGTCACCACGGTGTTGAACTTGCGGCCGACCGGCACTTCGGTCGAGGCGCGCACGAAATCGACCGCCGCGCCATGGCTGGCGATGATTTCCCCGAAAGACACGAAATTGAGGTCGCGTTCCTCGTCGATCACGGTGTTCAGCCCCAGGATGCCGTCACCGAGGATTTTGACGATCTCCAACTGTTCCTCGTGCAAGGGATTGCCAGCCAAATTACAGGACATGGCCAGCGGGTCCTCCATGAAACGGGCGTTGTGAAACGTGCGAATGGTGTCCTGGTGGGCAACGCCGGGGGCGATCACCTTGCGGCCGCCGGAATAGCCGGCCATGAAATGCGGTTCAACCAGGCCGGTGGCGATCCGCACCTCGGCCTCGACGAAGCGGCGGTCGATCTTGACCGGCGTGCCGCGGGTGGCGGTCACGCCAAGGTCCACATGCATGGCGTCGTCGCGGGCGAAATGGTTTTCGACCCGAATGTTGTCGACGATCCAGTCGTCGCCGACTAATTCGCGCAATTCGTCACCTTCGTTGGGACGATGCAGGCCGGTGGCGATCAAAATCGTGATCGCGTCGCGCGGCACGCCGGCGGCCTCCAAATCCTCCACCATCGGACGCAGGAACAGGTGATTGGGCACCGGACGGGTGATGTCGCAAATCAGGATGCAGGCCGAGCGCTTGCCGCGGGCCATGTCAACCAAAGCGGGGGCGCCAATGGGCGCGTCCAAAGCCGCCCGCACGGCGCCCCGACCATCGGCGATTTTGGCGAGCGGCGATTTACGGATCACGGTGACCTCGGCGGCTTCGGGCATGTCGACGACGAGGTGGCCGCGGCCATAGGCGAAATCAATGGACATCGGAGGCTCCCAAAGGCCATGCGTGGAACCTGACCGCCGACGCCGCGCGAGAACGACGGGGTTTTCCGTCCGACGGCGCGGTCAAGGGCACGTGGGGCGAGTGACCGGACTTGAACCGGCGACCTCTTGGGCCACAACCAAGCGCTCTAACCAACTGAGCTACACCCGCCACAGCGCGACGCTCGTGGTAATGCAAGCCTTTGCCAGCGTCAACGGTGAAACCGTTCGGGGACGGTCAAAAGGCGCTGGCCCGATGCGTTAACCCACCGTCCATCGGGACCATCATGCCGGACAGATAGCTGGCCCGCGGTGAAGCCAGAAAGGCCACCAGGTCGGCCACTTCGCGGGGCTGAATGGCGCGGCCCAGCGGCAGGTTGCTAAGCCCCTCGGCCCAAGTTTCCGGATCGCGGCCATCGGCTTCGGCGCGCGCCTTCATCAAGGTGATGATGCGATCGGTCTGCACCGCGCCCGGATGCACCCCCAGAACCCGCACGCCACGGTCGATGGAACTGCCCCCGACGGCGCGGGTAAAGGCGTCGAGCGCGGCGTTCCCGACCGAGCCACAGACATAGCCGGCGTCCATTCGCAAACCGGCCAGGCCGACCACGTTGACAATCACCCCCTCGCCGCGCGCGATCATGCCGGCCATCATCGCCCGGGTCATGTTGATATAACCGAAAACCTTGAGGTCCCAGGCCGCGCGCCAGGTGGCCTCGTCGACCGTCTGCAGGTCACCGGCCGGAATGGCGCCGGCGTTGTTGACCAAAATATCCGGCGTCGGACAGGCTTCCTGAAGACGGGGAATATTGGCGCTGTCGGAAAGATCGAGGGCCGAGGTGGTCACATTGGCCTGGTGACCGTCGCGCAATTCATCGGCCGTCGCCGCCAAGGTGGCGGCGTCGCGCGCCACCAGATGCACATCGGCGCCTTCCTCGACGAAAACCTCAGCCACCGCTTTGCCAATGCCTTTCGAGCCGCCGGTGATCAAAACCGTTTTGCCGCGCAGATTCAGTTCCATGTCGTCTACTCCCGGGGTTTGGCCTGGCGCCTGAGGATGGTAGGAATGAACCGCCCGGCCCGGTCCCAGGGTAGGCGCCGCCGATCCCGGCAGGCAACCATCGATTGGAGCAGCGCGATGAAATTCGTTTATTTCAATGATACCCGTTTCGGCGCCGTGGACGGCGCCGGCACCGGCGTGGTCGATCTGACCGAGACCGCCGCCCGCCTCCCGCACCGCGACCGCCGTGACCTCGTCGCCGCCGTCATCGCCGCCTATGACGAGATCGCCCCGGCCCTGATCGCCGCCACCGCCGCCGGCCCGGCGCTGCCCCTTGCCGACGTCGCGCTTTTGCCGCCACTGCCGGCACCGCGGCAGATCGATTGCATGGCGGTCAATTACATGGAGGACGGCACCCTCGACGCGCCGGCGCCGATCAACGCGTTCCACAAAAGCCCAAGCGCCGTAATCGGTCCCGGCGGCACCATGGCGCTGCCCGACGCGCCGGCCGAGGTGTTTGAGGGAGAGGCCGAATTGGCGCTGGTGATTGGCCGTTCGGCCACCCGCGTCAGCCGGGAACAGGCCATGGACCATGTTTTCGGTTACGTCAATTTCATCGACGGGTCGGCGCGCGGCCTGCCGCCCACCAACAATGTCTTTTTCCAGGCCAAATCGCGCGACGGGTTCGCCCCCATGGGGCCCTATCTGGTGACCGCCGACGAGATCGCCGATCCGCAGAACCTGCCGGTGAAATTATGGGTCAACGGGGCCTTGAAACAGGATTTCAACACCAATGACATGGCCCATGACATTCCCACCTGCATTTCCTGGGTCAGTCATATCCATAGTATGGAGCCTGGCGACGTGTTGGCCACCGGCACCAATCACCGCGGCCTCAACGCCTTTCAAGATGGCGATCAGGTGGCATTGGAAATCGCCGGCCTTGGTCGCCTCGAGATCGATGTCCGCGACCCCTTGGGGCGCACCTGGGG
>NZLB01000153.1 GCA_002694075.1 Nisaea sp. | reverse complement strand
TTTAATCAGCGCCCGACCCGCGTCGCGGCGCAGCGCCATTGCGGTCGTGCCCGCATGGTTCTGGGTCCCCTCGCTGATCACCTCGTATTGCCAACTACCGATGATGCTGGTCACGACACCGATTTTTTGGTTCATCGTGTCGAGGGTCGGGCCCTGCTCGATATGCGCTTCCAGGTAGCCAAGATAGCGATCCGCTTCCCACCGCGCCCGGGGCAAATCGGCCAGCCCGGCCTGGCCCAGAGCGTCGCGCAGCGCGGTCCCATCGAACTTATTCCGCGCGCTGTCGATGTCATCTTCGCTGACATCGTCGATAAACGAGCGGCTGCCAAGGAAAGGAAAATAATGTCCCTCCTCATCGGCCCAGGCGGCGGCGTCGACGCCACGTCCCGCGAGGGCCGGATCCTCGGCCACCGCCCGCGCCATCTCAACGGCGAAAATCACGCCCATGGCGCCGTCCAGCCAGCCGCCATACGGCTGGGTTTCGATATGTGAGCCCATCAACAGCTTGGGACCGGCGACAGGACTGCGCCCAATCACATTGCCGACGCCGTCGATTGTCGCGGTCAAACCGGCGTCGGTCATACGGTCGATCAACCACCGGCGTGACTGCATATCGATGTCGGAAAAGGTCGGGCGATGCACGCCGGTCTTATAGGTCCCGAAGGTGCGCAAGGTGCGCAGGTCCGACATCAAGCGTTCCGGATTAATTTGAACCAAAACATACCTCCCTTCGATAGGTCACAGACGTCGCCATCGTCGCCTTTGCGTCACAGCTCAAAACGGATACCGGTGTCTTCGACATCGTCGCCGAGCGCTGGCGGAAATCCTGTGAAAACCTGGCCTTAAAATATCATCAGAATCCGCCCGTCCAACGCCAAAGCCACTCAGGTGCCTAAATCGGGCAGCCGCGGTCGCCGCGTGTGCCAATCGGTGACCCGCTGATAAGCGTCGGCCACCCTGAGGATGCGCGCCTCACCCAAGGGGCGGCCGTGAATTAACATGCCCACCGGCAACCCGTCACGATCAAAGCCACACGGCGCGCTGATAGACGGCAGACCCAGGTAGTTCGCCGGGCGCGTATTAAGCGAAACCGCCCCGAAGGCGTCGATATTTTCCGGCTGGCCGGTTTCCATGCGCGTCGCATCCAAGGTCGGCACCTTGCTGCGAATGGTTGGCGCGGCGAACACATCGACCTTGCCAAACACCTCTCCGGCGAAAGCTTTCAAGATCGGCCCGCGGCGGTTGAGCGCCTCCAAATAGTATGAGGCCGGTATCGCCGCCCCGGGGTAGTTTCGCGACCCCACATGCACCGAATAGTCTTGCGGCCGTGTGCGCAGCCACTCGCCATGGATGGTGACGCTTTCACACCGCGAAACCACACTGCCATAAGTCGAGATCGCCGCCATCAGCGGCAGTTCGACCGGCACGATCTGAGCGCCAAGGTCTTTCATCACCGCCATGGCGGCTTCGAATGCGGCCTGGACCTCGTCGTCGACACCATCGAAGAAATAATTCGTTGGCACGCCGATTCTCAGGCCGCGGATATCGCCTGTCAGAGCGGCTTCGTAATCGGGCGGCGGATCGGCCAGCGCCGTCGGGTCCATCGGATCCGGGCCGGCGATCACGGTGAGCACACGGGCGCAGTCGCGGGCGGTGCGGGCCAGCGGCCCGACATTATCGCAAGAATGCGATAGCGGCATCACGCCATAGCGCGACACCCGGCCCTGCGTGGCCTTTATGCCGGTGACACCGCAGATTCCGGCCGGCAGGCGGATGGACCCGCCGGTGTCAGAACCGAGGGCGACGGTCACACATCGCGCGCTGACCGCCGCGCCGGACCCCGAGGACGAGCCGCCGGTGCAATAGTCTCGCTTCCAAGGGTTATGGCAATCGCCGTAGTGGGTGTTGTGACCGGTCGGGTTTTGCGCGAACTCGGCCATGTTCAGTCCACCGAGAGTGATCGACCCCGCGGCATGCAGGCGGTCAATGACCGTCGCTGTGACATCCGGCCTGAAATTCGCGCGGATATTGGAGCCGCAGGTGGACAGCTTGCCGGCCTGGTAATACATGTCCTTGTGCGCGAAAGGGACGCCATGCAAGGGGCCCAATGGCGCGCCCGCCGCCCGTTTCGCGTCAAGCGCCGCGGCGGTCTCCAAGGCCCCTTCCCGATCGAGCCAGATGGCGGCGTTGATCGACGGGTTCCAGGTCTCGAAGGCGTCCAAGGCGGCTTCGGTGAGGGCCACGGACGTCACCGCCCCGGTGGCGACGGCATCGGCCGCCTCGACGAGGGTGAGGTCGGAAAGCGCGCCGGCGGATGGGTCAACGGCTTTCATGTGCCCGTCTCCCGGGTTTCGAATATGGCCGCCACAAAGCTTGACGGTTCGTCCTCGAAAGCCATGGTTCCGCGCAACGCCTCGAAACCCTTTCGTGTTTCGGCGACTTGACCCGCCAGATAATCGGCGGCCGGATGCGGCGGGTCGACATCACTCCAATAGGCCGCCGCGGTTGCGACGAACGCGATCGCGTGCGCCTGATCAGACTGTTTTTCTTCGGCCATATCTCACCCCTCAATTAAGCCATAGCCCCGTCGTAGACAGTTTGGCGAAAGCCCGGCTCGGTTTTTAAACACTCACTTCGGGAGCACGCGCGTGCCAATCGGTTGCTTTTTCGTAGGCTCGCGCGGCGCGGAACACCGTCGCTTCATCAAAATATTTACCGACCACCTGCATCGATAGCGGCAGGCCGGATCGACTAAAACCAATCGGGATCGACATCGCGGGGTTGCCGGTCACATTGAACGGCAAAGTCTGCATTGGCTGGTTTATCGGAAAACTTTTCTGCGGCGCGTCGATCAGAGGCGCGGGCGTCAACGAACTGGCGGCCAGCAAAATATCGTATTTGGCAAACAGTCCGCTATTCACTTCTTCGCTCAATTCGCGCCGCTGGCGCTGGGCTTGCATTAAATCGGCCGCGGTCAAGTAGCCCCCGAGGGTGATCCGCTCCATCGTCAACTGCCCATAGTCAAGGGGACGGGTTTGCAGGTCTTGTTCATGAATGGCGTACGCCTCGGCCAATAAGATCAGACGGCCGCAGTTGTTATAGTCGCGATAAGGCGAGACCCCAGTCACATCCTCAACATCCGCGCCAAGGTCGGCGAAAACCTTCTTGGCCTCCTCAAGCGCGGAAACCACCTCATCGGAGGTCCCCTCAGTGTCGCAATAAAAGGAGCTCAGAAGCCCAATCTTCAGATCTTTCACGCCGGCCTCAAGGGCGGCGCGGAAATCGGGCACTGGGACCCGCGCCGAGGCGGGGTCGTGCGGATCATAGCCGGCGATGCATTGCAGCGAAATGGCGGCGTCCTCGACAGTTTTCGAAAGCGGCCCGCAATGGTCGAGCGTGTAGGACAGCGGGAACACTCCACGGCGACTGACCCGGCCATAGGTCGGTTTCATGCCGACAATGCCACAATAGGCGGCTGGCCCGCGGATCGAACCACCGGTATCCGATCCCAAAGCGGTGCGTAGCAGACCGGCGGCGACCGCCGCACCGGAACCGCTGGATGAGCCCCCAGGTCCGTGTTTCGGGTTCCAGGGGTTGCGCGCCGGCGGAAACGGCAATTCAAACGATGGCCCGCCAAAAGCAAATTCATGCGTCGCCAGTTTTCCGATCAGCACGCCGCCGGCGGCGTTTAGTTTCGCGGCGCACACACTGTCCGCACTTGGCACATGTTCGAGCCGAAGTTTGGAATGGCACGTGGTCCGAATTCCGGCGGTGTCATAAATATCTTTCAGACCATAGGGAATGCCTTGCATCGGGCCATGATCCACCTGGTCCTTGAAATCTTTATCGGCCCGGGCCGCGTCGGCCAGCGCGCGGTCGGCGGTGACCGTGATGAAGCTGTCGATTTGGTCATCAACGGCGGCGACATTGGCGAGCGTCGCCTCGGTCAGCGCCATGGACGTCACGCGGCCGTCACGCAGCGCCTGGCCCAGCGCGGCGATTGACTGGGATGTTACCGGATCGCCCATGATCAACTCTCCCGGCCAATGGTGCCGGCGTCGAAAATGCCGGCCGGTTCGGCGGCGGCGGTCCGTGGGCGCCGGAGTTGCTGCGCCATTTCCCG
>NZLB01000152.1 GCA_002694075.1 Nisaea sp. | reverse complement strand
GGTGTTCACGTTGGCGATGTTGTTGGCGACAATCGACAGCTCCCGTTGGAGGGCGGTCTGACGCGATAAGATGATATAGCCTGGCGATTCCATGTGTTTATCCTCGCGGTCCCGTGAGATCTTCTGATAGACGACCTGCCAAGTGGCGTGCACAGGCCGTGCCAAAAACAAAAACCTCGAAAAATGAGGGGGTTGGGGTTTTTTGCCTGACCGGCGGAGCGATTTTCGGTCGTGCCGGCAAGAACTGCCGGGCATGCCTGCGGGCGCCTACCGGTGGCCATACCATGGCGGGTGGATCAAGCCGGGCAGTGGTTTGCCATTTAAGTAATTTCGAGTAGAATAAATATATAAGGCACGGCTTTTGCTTTCCCTTTGCGCACCGCCGCCAGCAGTGCCGTTGGCGTGGTCGTTGGAACCTTGGCGTTCAAAAGGAAAATGGACTTCGATGGCCGAAGAGAATCAAGAAAGCCAGGAAGAGGGTGAAGAGGGCGAGGGCCAGAAAAAGGGCGGCCTTAAGAAGATAATCTTAATCGCTGGGTTAGTTCTGCTGTTGTTGATCGGCGCCGGGGGCGGCGCGGCGGTGATGTTGGGGGTTTTCGACCCGCCACCGGACGAGAGTGAGCAGGCGGAGGCGCCGGTAGAGGTTCAGTTGGAACCCGAGGCGGTGTTTCTCGAAATTCCGGATTTGATCGTTAACTTGAACTCGACCGGCCGCAAAGCGACGTTTTTGAAAATCAAAATCGCGCTTGAGGTGGAAAACGCCGAGGAAGTCGAAGAGATCAACCAGGTGCTGCCCCGAATCATCGACAACTTCCAGGTGTATTTGCGTGAATTGCGAGTCACCGACCTGCAGGGGTCGGCCGGTCTTTATCGATTGCGCGAGGAATTGTTGCGGCGTGTCAATCTGGCGGTCCGTCCGTCGAAGGTGAAGGACATCTTGTTTAAGGAAATGTTGGTCCAGTAGGGCCGGTGGAAGGCGTGATGACGGACGAAACCACAGATAACGCCGATGACGCCGAGGATATGGCGGCGATGATGGCCGAGCCGGGCGGCGGCGTCGAGCCGTCGCGGATCCTCAACCAGGATGAGATCGACAGCCTCCTCGGTTTTGACGAGGAGGAAGATGACGGCGGCGGTGTTTCCGGGCTGCAAGCAATCGCCAACTCGGCGCTGGTGTCCTATGAACGCCTGCCGATGCTGGAGGTGGTGTTCGACCGGCTGGTCCGCATGATGTCGACCAGTTTGCGCAATTTCACTTCCGACAACGTCGAAGTCTCCCTCGACAACATTACCTCGACCCGCTTCACCGATTATCTCAACTCGGTCCCGTTGCCGGCGATGATCAGTGTGGTGGTGGCCGAAGAATGGGATAATTACGCCCTGTTGGTGGTCGATTCGGCACTGGCCTATTCAACTGTCGACGTATTGATGGGCGGGCGCCGCGGCACCGCCGCCATGCGCATTGAGGGGCGGCCCTTCACGACCATTGAACGCAACCTGGTCGAGCGCATGGTGAATGTGGTGCTGAGCGACTTGTCCGCCGCCTTCGACCCGATCAGTCCGGTCACCTTCCGTTTTGACAGCTTGGAAACCAATCCACGCTTCGCGACCATCGCGCGCCCTGGTGACGCCGCCATCTTGGCGCGTTTGCGCATCGACATGGATGACCGTGGCGGGCGGCTGGAACTGCTCTTGCCCTACGCCACCCTGGAACCGGTGCGTGAACTGCTGTTGCAAATGTTCATGGGCGAGAAATTCGGCCGCGACGCGATTTGGGAAACCCATTTGGCGAGTGAGCTTTGGCTGACCGATATTGAGCTGGAAGCGGTCCTGGACCAATTCGTGATGTCGCTCAACGACGTGCTGAACTGGAAGCCGGGGTCTCGGATTTCACTCAACGCGCGGCCCGATTCGGCGGTCGAGATGCGGTGCGGCGAAGTTTCCTTGTTTAGCGGCAAAATGGGCCAGCGCAACGGCAATATGGCGGTCTCGATCGACCGCAAACTGCGCAAAATGTGACAGGCGCGAGCGAAAGGCGGCGAACATGATCATGTGGGGCCTGGTTTTGGATGTCGTGCTCGTGATCCTTTTGGTCGCGACGATCATCTATGCGGTTGTGCTGAATCGACGGTTGGCGGTGTTACGGACGGACCGCAAGGATTTGGAGGAATTTATCCAGCGCCTGAACGGCGCCAGCCAACGCGCCGAGGCGGCGTTAAGTGGGATTAAGGTGACCGCCGAACAGACCCAGCGGGTGTTGAATGAGAATGGCGAGCGGGCGCAAGCGCTACGCGACGAACTGATATTCCTCATCGAGCGCGGTGACAAAGTGGGCGAGAAATTGGCCGTCTCGCGGAGCGTCATTGACGAGACGCCGGCGCCGCCGCCGGCACAAACCCCGGAACAATCACCAGGGCTAAAATCGGAACGGGCGCCGGAGCGCCCCCCTGTCGGCCGCGCCGCGCGGTCGACGCGCGCCGCCGATCACGATGACGCGCCACGTTCTCAGGCGGAGGAGGATTTGTTGCGCGCTTTAAGGGATGTTCGCTGATGGCCTATACGCGTCAAGGACGCCGGGCGCGTCCCGCCGCCGACCAACCCAAAGCCGATCGGCGGGCCGCCGGCCAAACCAGGCCCGCCCGTGCCGCCCAAAAAAATCCGTCACGTCCGAAAACCGGTGAGCTCGGCGGCTGGTTTCGCATGTTGCCGGTCGTCATTTGCACCGCGGTGATCATGCTGACCGTGCGGGTGAACGATTTATGGGAAGCTTGGCGCGACGGCCGGACGCAAATCACGTTCGCCAGCGCCGCCGTGGCCGAGGCCAAACCGCCGGTGCAAATCGCCGCCGAAACCAAGGCGCCGGCGGCCGGAGCAGCGAAAACCGCTGAGAAAACCGGCGCCGACGGCCAGCCCCTGGACCCCATTATGTTCAGCCGGTCGGAGATTGAATTACTGCAGGAGTTGTCCAAGCGGCGCAAGGAATTGGACGCGCGCGAACAGACCGTGGTCCAACGCGAGGGGCTGTTGACCGCCGCCGAGGCGCGTATCGAACGGCGCTTGGCCGCGCTTGGCAAAGTGAAAACGGAGATCGAGGGGCTGATCAAAAAATACGAGGCTCAGGAGGAAAAAGAGCTCAAAAATCTGGTTCTGATTTACGAGAAGATGAAGCCCAAGGAAGCGGCGCGGATTTTCGACCAACTGGAAATGGACGTGCTGCTCAAGGTCATTGATCGCATGAAATCGACCAAAACCGCCCCGGTTTTGGCGGCGATGGCGCCGGAACGCGCCAAAGAGTTGACCATGCGCATCGCCGAACGTCGGCCCATGCCAAAGCTGAAGTAAGCGGGGATCGGGAGGGCGCGTCCATGGACACCAATATCAACGTTCTGATTGTCGACGACTACAACACGATGTTGCGCATTATCCGAACCTTTCTGCGGCAGATTGGATTTAAGAACATCTCGGAAGCCAATAATGGCGAAGAGGCGCTGGAAAAGCTCCGCACCGGCTATTACGGCTTGGTTATCTCGGACTGGAACATGTCACCCATGAGCGGGCTCGAGTTGGTTGAGGCGGTGCGCGCCGACGCCGCTCTGGCCCATCTGCCCTTCATCCTGGTAACCGCCGAGGGCAAGGCCGAGAAAGTCGTCGCCGCCAAGGCGGCGGGCGTCGATAACTACATTGTCAAACCGTTCAACGCGGCGACGCTGGAGCGCAAAATTAGCGCCGTTTTGAAACCGCGCGCGGCCGACGGATAAGCGCATGGATGCTCCCGCCGTCGATAGCGCGCCGCCGGTTGCGGCGCGCGCACCGAAACTGCCGCATCTGACGCCGCCGGTCGATGATGGCGGCGCCGGGCGCAGCCTGCCGTTATTCTTAAGTTTGTTCTTGTTGCTGCTGGCTTTTTTCGTGGTGCTGAACAGCTTATCGCGTTTCGAGGGCGGCCGCGGCGCCCAGGTGGTGGCCAGCGTCCATGCCGCTTTTCCCCAACCGGCGCCGCCGCGCCTGTTGAACGGGGTTCGCCGCGACGACCCAGGCGTTGGCCCGGCCACGCCGCGTCTCAGCGGTGTTGCCGAGGCGTTTGAGACGGTTCTTGGCGGTGAGAGCCAAATCCTTCGCCAGACGGCCGATCAGCTGGTCTTAGAGATTGGCGCCGACCGCCTCTTCGACGGCGGCACATCCGATTTATCGCTGGCCGGCGCGGACCTGGTGCGCCGTTTAATGCCTTCTTTACGGACCGACGCGGGGGCGGCGCCGGTGTCGGTGGCGTTGTTGACGGGTTTGCGGGCCGGCGAAAGCTTGGCCGTGGCGCCGCCAAGGGTTCGCCAGGCCGCCGCTCTGGCCGCCGCCTTGCGCGCCGGTGGCGTGTCGGGCCCGCATTTGGAGATCGGGGCCGAACGCGCCGGTAGCGCCCGTCTACGCCTTGTTTTCGATATCGCCCAACGGCGGGCGGACGCGTCATGACCAATGATTCCCATGCCATTCTTCGGCCCAAAACCCGTCACGCCTGGTGCGGCCCGGCGGCGGCTGAAATTCGACAACCGGGCTGGCTGATGACCTTTGTCGACTTGGTGTCGCTGTTGTTGGCGTTTTTTGTCTTGATGTTCGCGATGAGCGCGCCCGACCGCAACCAATGGCAACGCGCCACCGGATCCATCGTCGAAGCCCTGGGCGGGGCCATGGTGATGCGTGATGTCGCGCCGCCCGATCCGTCCTCTATGGAACCGGCGCAAGTGTCGCCGCGGGGCCTCGATTTGGGCTATTTGGAGCGATTGTTGGGCGAAAAATTAGCCGCCGCTCCGGAATTGGGGACGGCGCGTTTACGACGGGTTGATGGCCGGTTGGTGCTGTCGCTGCCCAACGAATTACTGTTCGCGGGCGGCGACGCCTCCCTGTCAGCGGCCGGGCGGGCGGCGGTTTTCGCGCTCAGCGTGGCGCTCGACACGGTGGTGAACCGCTTACAGGTACGCGGCCACACCGATCCGCGCGCCCTGGCGCCAGGCGGGCGCTTCAACAGCAACTGGGAATTGTCGCTGGCGCGTGCCTTGTCCGTCGCCGAAGCTATGCGGGCCGCCGGAATGCGCAAACCGGTCTCCGTTCGGGGTGTCGCCGATGGCCATTACGCGGCGGATTTGCCGGCCGCCGGCACCGCCACCCGCGCCGCTTTCGCGCGCCGTGTGGATATTGTATTCGGCGCGGGGAGGGATTGGTGATGGCGCGCCTAGGGGCGGCGATGGTCGCGTGTTTAACCTTGTTCGTTGCGATGGCGGCGGCGGCGGGACCGGTTGAATTCATCGGCGCGGTGACTGATCAGCGCGCGCGCCTGGTTATTAAAGCACCGCGGGTTTTGCCTTTCGCCAACGATCAAATCGGTCGTGGCCTGATTTTGACCTTCGACCCGCCGCTCCGTGGCGACCCGGCGCCGGCACAGGCGGCGTTGCGCGGCTTTGTGGAAGCGATCGAGCTAGAGGATGGTGGGGCGACCGTGGTGGTCACGCTCGCCGCCGGCCAGCGCGCCCGGGTGAGCCGCAAGGGCACGGATATCGTGGTCGAAATCGCCGCGACCGACGTCGCTCTCGCCAAAGCGCCGGACGCCGCACCCATCATTCCCGCGCGGGTCGGCCGTCATCCGCGGTATGACCGGGTCGTGTTCGACTGGCCCCGGCGGGTGGGTTATCGGTTAAATGTCGCAGACGGCCGCGCGCGGGTGACCTTTCAGGCGCCCGGGCGGATCGACGTCGCCGCCTTGGCCCGCCGTTTACCGGCCGGTTTCAAAGTCACCGCCCTCGCCGGAGCGACCCCGGGATTGACCTTTGATCTGCCGGGGGATGTGTCGGTGCGCGGGGCCCGCTTGGGGCCGAAAATCGTGCTTGATTTCACGCGTCCGGGGTTGGCCGCCAAACCCAAATCGACCGCCAAACCACCGGCGCCGGTCAAGACCAAATCGGCCGCCAAACCGCCGGCGCCCGTCAAAACCCCGCCGGCGGCGCCGGCCAAGACCGCCGGCGCCGAACAACCGGCAAGCGTGCCGTCCCCCGCCAAAACGGGCGTGGCCAGCCAGCCGAAAGCTCCGCAAAACGCATCGCCATCGGGTAAGACG
>NZLB01000151.1 GCA_002694075.1 Nisaea sp. | reverse complement strand
TTTCGTTCCGACGACTGGGAGAATAACGCCGTTGGCCTGCTACATCGTGAGTTGCGCCTGGCCGGCTCATTGATCATGGCGGCCGCCGATGCGCACCGGGTCCCGGCGGGCTCGGCCTTGGCGGTCGACCGGGTGGGTTTTTCCGAAGCGGTCGAGGCGCGCCTCACCGCGCATCCGGCGATCACCATCGAACGGGCCGAGGTCAGCGGTCTGCCACCGACCGCATGGGGACCGACCATCATCGCCACCGGCCCCCTCACCTCGCCGGCGTTGGCGGCCGGCATCGCCGCGCTGACCGGCGAAGATTCCCTGGCTTTCTTCGACGCCATCGCGCCCATCGTCCACCGTGACAGCGTCGACCTCACCAAAGCCTGGTTCCAATCGCGTTATGACAAATCCGACCCCGACGGCGACGGCGCCGATTACATCAATTGCCCTTTGGATCAGGCCCAGTACACCGCCTTTATCGAGGCTCTGCTGACCGGCGACAAAATCGACTTTAAGGACTGGGAAAAAGACACCCCCTATTTCGAGGGCTGCATGCCGGTCGAGGTGATGGCTTCGCGGGGTCCGGAAACCCTGCGCCACGGCCCACTCAAACCGGTCGGGCTGACCAATCCGCATTGTCCCGACAAACCCTACGCGGTGATCCAGCTGCGCCAGGACAACAAGCTTGGCACGCTGTACAACATCGTCGGCTTTCAAACCAAGCTGCGCCATGGCGAGCAGGCCCGCATCCTGCGCACCGTGCCGGGCCTGGAACAGGCGGAATTCGCTCGCCTTGGTGGTTTGCATCGGAATACTTTTATAAATGGTCCAAAGCTATTAACAGCCGATCTTTGTCTTAAGTGTGAGCCACGCCTGCGCTTTGCCGGGCAGATCATCGGGGTCGAGGGCTATGTCGAAAGCACCGCCATGGGCTTGCTGGCGGCGCGTTTCCTGAGTGCCGAACTGGCCGGCCGTCCCGCCGTCCCGCCGCCCGTGACGACCGCCCTCGGCGCGTTGCTCAGCCATGTCACCGGCGGCGGCGACGCCAAAACCTTTCAGCCGATGAATGTCAATTTCGGCCTATTCCCGCCCCCCCCGGCGATGCCCAACAAGGCCGGCAAACTGCGCCCGCCCAAGGGGCGCGACCGCCGCCAGGCAATGACCGCGCGCGCCGCCGTCGATTTCGACGCCTGGCTTAGCGCACCCGCCACGCGCGCCAGCTAAGGGTCCAAATCGCCCACGGGTCGGGCGCGTGCGGTCGCGGGTCCAAAGGATCGCCAGCGACCGCGCGCAGGCGCTTGATATCGCGGGCCGCCAACACCGCTAACAGGCCGACCGGCCGGCCAGCCCGGCCATAGCCCTCGGCCGCCGTTAACTCGGCCTCGGCGGCGTCCAACACCGCCCGCCCCACGGCCGACAGACCCGGCCCCTTGCAGCCGTCGGCCACAGCAAGACCCTCGGCGGCCAGCAGATTCGCCGGCAAAACGTTTTCGCCGCGCGCCGCGTGATGGGCGAAAGCGCCAAGCCGGCCAACCATGCCAAACGCCGTCGCCGCCCGGCACGCAGCGGCGCGCGCCACCGGGTCGGTCACCCGCAAATGGTCGAGCATCGCCGCCGCCAGGGTTTCGGCGGTGGCCGCGACACCCGCCCGATAGGCTGCCAAATCGGCCGGCGGCGGCGCCTCGATCTCGGCTTCGCGGGCGTCAATCATGGCCCGTAGGGGCGCGTCGATCAGCGGCCCGTCAAGACTCGCCGCCAAGGCCTCGACCACGTCATGGCGGCGCGGCCGGCCTTCGGCGATCTCGTCCAGCGCCTCCCGCCACCAGGTCAGGCGAATGCGCGCCAACATCGGTTCGCTCGCCCGGCTGAGGGCGTTGGCCAGTTCATGATGAAAAGCGATCATGGCGAACAGCCCGGCGCGCGCCGGCGCCGGCGCGAACAAAGCACAGTGATAACGCGCCGGATCCTGGGCGCGCACGGCCGCGCGGACCCGTTCGGCGGCGCTGCTGACATACATTGTCATTTTTCGATGTTTGCCTTTCCGACGGACTTGCCCTAACCCTGGGTTTAAGATGGCTGAAAGCATGGCAACTCCAAACGAAGATTTCCCTATATTGTCGATCTTTTTGGCGCGCGACAAACGGGCGCCGGTGGCCGCCCTTTACCGTTTCGCGCGCTATGGCGACGATTTGGCCGATAATCCCGACCGTGACGCGGCCGCACGACGGGCCGATTTGGCGCCGCTGCGCTGGGCCCTGTCCGGCTTGCAACGCGAGCCGCATGTCGACGATTTGCGGACGGTCAGTGGCGGTGACGCCCGCCTGTTGGCGCATGCGAGCGACCTGCTCACCGCCTTTGAGCGGGACCAGACGGTGACACGCTTCGACGATTGGCCGGCCCTTGACCATTATTACCGCCATTCGGCGGTGCCGGTGGGCCGCTTTTTAGCCGATCTTTACGGCGAGGCGCCCACGCTCTATCCGGTCACCGACACGCTGTCGACGGCGCTTGGGCTGATCACCAATTTACGCGATGTGCGTGCGGACTTGGTGGACCTTGACCGCATCTACATGACCCAGCGGCTGCTCGCCGAACATGGCGCGCGGGTGGAGGATATCTACCACGGCCGAATGACCGCCGAATTGCGCGCCGCTTTCGACGCGCATTTAACCCGCGGCGAGCAGATGTTGGCCCGCGCCCTCACCAAGGCATCGGCCATCGCGGCGCCGGAATTGTTCCGCCATTTCCACCTGGCGGTGGCCTGTGGCCGGCGGCTCGCCGGCAAGTTGCGCGCCCGTGATTTCCTCACTGGCAAGGTGCGCTTGTCGGCGCTCGATATGGCCCTCTGTTTGGCGTCCGCCTGGACCGCCCGGCGATGACCTCGTCCATCCTCAGCCCGCAGGCCTTTGACATCGTCGCGATTGACCTTCACGCGCGCAGTTCCTTCCGTTTCGCGATGGCCGCCCTGCCGCCGGCGCAGCGGCGCGCCGCCGAAACCGTTTACGCCTATTGCCGCGTAATCGACGATATCGCCGATAGCGACATGTCGGCGGACGCGAAATTGCGCCTTTTGGCGGCCTGGCGTGCGGCCCTCTACGATTGGCGGCGCGGCACTTTGGAAACCAGATTCGCCGAAGTGATGGTCGCCGACCCCATTTTGGCCACCCTGCCGCCCGACGCCTTCGAACGCTTACTCGACGGGATGATCGCCGATGCCGCCGCCCCACCCACCATCCATACCCTTGACGATTTATGCGCCTATTGCGGGCTCGTCTCAGTGCCGGTGGGTGAGCTTTACCTGCGCATTCTCGGGGTCCAAGGCGCGCCGGTCGCACCGCTCGCCACGGCCCTCGGCGAAGCGGTTCAGATGACCAATATTCTGCGTGATGTGGTCGAAGACGCGGCGCGTGGCCGCTGTTACCTGCCGGCCGAATGGCTTCGCGACGGAGATTCCCCGGACCGAATGGCCGACCCTTTGACCGATCCGGCTAGGTTCCGCCCAGCTTTCGACCAAGTGCACGCGGCGGCCAGCGCGCGGTATCGGTCGGCGCGCGCGCAAATCGCCGCCCTGAGCGATGCGGACGCACGCCGGGGGGTGACCATGATCCATGACAGCTATTATATCCTGCACCGCTTGATCGCCGGTCTGCCCGATCGCGGCTGGCGGCGGCGGCCGCTGGAAAAGCCGATCCGCCTGGCCTGGACCTTGGCGGCGGTCGGCCGTGGCTATCTCGGCCGGGTGCTGAGCGGCGGCGCCTAGTCGACCGGCAATAGGGCGGCGGCGACGCGCCGGCTTTCCGACAGCAGAACGTTATAGGTCCGGCAGGCGGCGCCGGTGTCCATGGCGTCACAGACCAAACCTTGCGCCTTCAGCCCGTCGCGCAGGGCCGGCGGGATGAAGCGGCCGCGCGCGCCGCAGCCGATCAAGACCACTTCCGGTTTCGGGACCAATTGCCAGAGCGGCGCGAAATCATCGACGGTGAAAATCGCCGGGTCGGCCAGGCGCCAGGCGAGAACCGCCTCAGGTACCACAATCACCGCGCCCTGGTGGCGCTGCTCGCCAATCGTGAAGCCGCCGTCGCCATAGCCGGTGACCACCTGCAGCCCCTCGGGCACCATCGGGGTGACATCCATCGCCGCTATCCCGCGCCGGCGCCTTAGCGCGGCGCTTTTTCCGCCGTATCGGCGTCGCCGCCGTTATCATCGCCGCCGGTGTCATCATTGCCGGCGTCGTTGTCACCGGTGGCGTCCCGCTCATATTCCGGCACCTGCACCCCACTCGGCGCGGCGCCACGGTGAAGGTTGACGTAGAGCAACAGCGGCACCGCGACGAAGATTGAGGAATAGGTGCCGATGCACACCCCCCAAATCATCGCCAGGGCGAAATCGGCCAGCACCGCGCCGCCAAAGAAATAGATCGTGACTAGGGCCAACAAGGTCGTCACCGAGGTCATCACGGTGCGCGACAAGGTCTCGTTGATCGACAGGTTGAAGACCCAGCCGGTGGGTTTTTTCTTATATTTCCGCAGGTTTTCCCGCACCCGGTCAAAGACCACCACCGTATCGTTAATCGAATAGCCGGCAATGGTCAGGATCGCCGCCACCGTGGCCAGGTTGAACTCATGACCGATCAGCGCGAACAGACCGATGGTGCTAATCACGTCATGGCTGAGCGCGATGATCGCGCCGAGGCCAAACTGCCATTCGAAGCGGAACCAGATGTAGACCAGGATCGAACCGAGGGCGAACAGCACGGCCATGATGCCGGCCTCGATCAATTCGGCGCCGACGGTCGGACCGACAAACTCGGCGCGGCGATATTCATAGCCGTCGCCCAAGGTCGCCTTGACCGTTTCAATCGCCGCCAATTGCTCCTGTTCATCACCGGCTTGGCGCTGCACCCGAATGAGGACATCGCGCGGGTCGCCAAACTCCTGGATCGAAATCTCGCCTAAACCAAGCGCGCCCAAGGTGCCGCGCATGGCCGGCAGATCGGCGGGCTCGGCTTTGCTCCGCACTTCCAACAAAATGCCGCCGCGAAAGTCGATGCCAAAATTCAGGCCAGAAATGGCGTACGATAGTATCGAACCCAAAATCAACAGCGCGGAAAAGGCGAAGGCTATCTTGCGCAAACCGACGAAATCGAAGTCGGTGTTGGCCGGCACCAAGCGCAAAGGTTTCAACATCGCGCGGCTCCTAAACCGTCAAACTGCTCGGGCGGCGGCGGCGCAGCCAGAGCACCACCATCATCCGCGTGACCATCACGGCGGTGAACATCGAGGTCAGGATGCCGATCGCCAGGGTGACCGCGAAACCGCGCACCGGGCCGGAGCCAAAGCTGAACAGGAAGACGGCCGCGAACAAGGTCGTCAGGTTACTGTCGATAATCGTCGTGATGGCCCGTCGGTAGCCGGTTTCGACCGCGTTAAAGGGCGAGCGGCCATGTCGGATTTCCTCGCGGATGCGCTCGAAAATCAGGACATTGGCGTCGACCGCCATGCCCATGGTCAAGACGATCCCGGCGATCCCCGGCAAGGTTAGCGTGGCCTGCAACAGCGACAAGGCGGCGAGGATCAAGACGACATTGAAGAACAGCGCGATATCGGCCATCAGCCCAAACCGGCCATAGCAGACGATCATGAACGCCACCACCAGCACCATGCCGACAATGCTGGCCAGCTTGCCGGCGGCGATGGAATCGAGCCCCAAACCCGGGCCGACCGTGCGTTCCTCGATCACGCGCAATGGCGCCGGCAAGGCGCCGGCACGCAGCAGCAGAGCCAAATCCTGTGCTTCGGCGACGGAAAAACTGCCGGTGATCTGGGCCGTGCCGCCGAGGATCGGTTCATTGATCACCGGCGCGCTCAGCACCCGGCCGTCAAGGACGATGGCGAAGGGCCGATTGACATTGGCCTGGGTGGTGCGGCCGAATTGGCGCGCGCCAGCTTGGTCGAAGCGGATAAACACCGCCGGCCGGTTGTTTTGATCGAACCCCGAACTGGCGTCGACCAAGCGGTCGCCGCTGACCATTATGCGGCGGCGAACCAGGTAATGACTGGGACCGGCGCCGTCGGCGTCGGCCGGCAACAGGCGCGAGCCCGGCGGCACCCGGCCGGCCAAGGCATCGTTGACACTGTTGTTGAGATCGACCAATTGGAATGTCAGCTTGGCGGTCTTGCCAAGGAGCGCCTTGACCCGATCGGGATTATCGATCCCCGGGAGTTGAACCACGATCCGGTTGGCGCCTTGCCGCTGAATGTTTGGCTCATTGGTGCCAGTTTCATCGATCCGCCGGCGGACGATCTCAATCGACTGCATCAGCGCCCGGTCCTTCAACGCGGTGACGGTTTCTGGCCGAAGGCCGATGCGCACCGCCGCATCGTCAAAAATGACCTCGGTGTCGGCGTCAACCGCCGTCAGCACTTCGCGCGCCTGATCGCGGTCGGCCTCGCGGCGCAATTTCAAGGTCACCGCGTCTTCGGTGAGCGTGAGGTTGGTATAGCCGATTTTGGCCCGGCGCAACGCCCTGCGGGCGTCGTCCTGGATCGCTTCCAGGCGTTCACTGACAACCACATCGCTTTCCACCTGCAACAACAAATGCGAGCCACCCCGCAGATCTAGCCCCAGGTTAACGGTTTTGCCCGGCAACCATCGCGGCCAATTCTTAGCGAAATCGTTACCGGTCAGGTTGGGGACGGCATAGGCCAGCCCCACCACGCAAACGGCGATGACCAGGAAAATTTTCCAAATCGGAAACTGGAGCATGAAAGGCTCTTCTCTGCGGGGACCGGGAGCGGCGCGAAGACCGCCCGCTACCGTTTAGTCGTTGACCGGCTCACTGCGGCTGACCACCTCGGCGACCATGCCGCGGCGGACTTCAACCACAACGCCCTCGGCGATTTCCAATTTCAGGATGTCGTCACCCTCGCCGACTTTGGAAACCGTGCCCATCAGGCCGCCATTGGTGACGATTTTGTCCTTGCGACGAATCTTGGACAGCATCTCGCGATGCTCCTTGGCCTTTTTCTGCTGGGGGCGGATCAGCAGGAAATAGAACACCACGAAAATCAACACGAGCGGCAAAAGGCTCATGATATCAAAACCCGCGCCGCCTCCGGCGGCTTGGGCGTAAGCTGGCGAAATCAGCATCTGGGGCCCTCCAATGCGCGCGGCCGCAATCACCCCGGCGGCACTGGCCACACGGGGTTCGACGGTCGCGAAAAAAAGCGCCCGGATCATAGCCGTTGGGGACCGAATTGCAATGCCACAGGCGGCGGTGGACCCGGCCCGGCCGATTGGCCGTTTCAAGGCCACGCGCGACGGGGTAGAACGACGCCATGAAGCTGCTTTTTTTCACCAGCGACCGCCAGCCGGGTGGCATGCGACACGCCCTCGACGCCTATTTCGAAACGTTGTGCGACATCGCCGCCGCCGAGGTCCATGTGCTGTGTCCGCAGGAGAGCGCCTTTCACCGGACGGCGACGGCGCGGCTGGACCGCCGCCAAGTCCACGCCTGCGGCCTTTTAACCCGCCTGACCCTACGGCATCTGCCGTCAATCGGCCGCCCGGGCTTGCCGCGAGATTTCGACGTGGCTGTGGTCCACAATGGCTTCGCGGCACGCGCCCTGGCCGCGCACGCTGCCGCCGTGGTCGGCGTTTGCCACAATGACAAAGCCGCGCACTTCGCCGGCGTCGACGACCTGATCTGCCTGTCGCGCACCGCCCACCAAGCGGCGCTGACCCGCACCACCGCCACGGTTCATTGGTTGTCGCATTTTTACACACCGCGGGCGACCGCCGCCAAACCGGTCAAACGCGACGGCCCGCTGACCGTCGGTTGGGCCGGCCGTTTCGTGGACAAAAAGAACCTCGTCTGTTTTCTGCGCGCCGCCGCGATGGTGCGCCAACACCACCCGGCAACCCGGTTTGTGGTCGCCGGCGACGGCGCCCAGCGCGATCAGGCCCATCGCCAGGCCGCCGAATACGCCCCGTTCGTCGATTTTCGGGGCTGGGTCGACATCGCCGATTTCGCCGCCGAGCTTGACCTCTTTTGCCTAACGTCGCGGGACGAACCTTTCGGCTATGTCTTGCTGGAAATGATGGACCGAGGTGTCGCTTGTTTGGCCAGCGCCTGCCATGGTCCCCGCGATATCCTGGAGGATGGCGCCGTGGCCCCCTTGCACGCGGTCGACGACGCCGCCGAACTGGCGGCGCAGATCCGCGCCATGATCGAGGACCGCGCGAGGTTGGCGCGAGTCCAGGACGCCTGTTTTCAGCGCGCGCGCGCGCCGGTGTTCGCCCGCGCCCGTTTCGACGCAGGCTTGCGCCAAATTTTGGCGCGCCACGGCGGTTGAACCGCCATGGATGCCGCCGCGATCGCCCATAAACAGGAAATTTGCGCCGAGATTCTGGCGACGGTCGCGTCTTGGATTGGCCCGCCGGCGCGGCACGCCGAGCTGATCGACCAAATCGGGCCGCTCGACACCATCATTCATTTCGACGGCGACGCCGCCTTGGGCTTTATCGCTCTCGCCGCCGGCGTCGAAGATCATGTCGAGATCACGCTGATCGCCGTGCGCCGCGCCCGCCATGGCGAGGGGATCGGCCGGCGCTTGATCCATGACGCCGCCGCCTTCGCCCGCACCCACGACTATCCGGCCCTGGCGGTGTCGTGGGTGACCGACGATCCGCAAGGCCGCGCGCATCGCGCGCCGCGCCATTTTTTCACGCGGCTGGGTTTTCGCCCGCCGCTGACGGCGGCACGCGGCCCGTTACTGCTCCGGCCGGTGCGGCGCCAATGGTTAAGCGCGTAGGCCGCTGATCACAGTTTGATATCCATGTCCATTTTCAATGTCTCGATCACGGAAAATATCTTGTTCATCGCCTTGAGCACCGCTTGTGAGTCATCGATGAAATCCTCGTACTCGGTGATGGAGGCGGGGCGGAACAATAGCGAACGATGGGGAATCATCAGAAATAAAGAGCCCTGGTGAAAACTGCCTTGGAGGGCCGCGCCGCCGAAAGAACGGCTTAGCTCGAGGAGCCGCTCCATAAAGGAGGGGGTCAGAAGATAGCGCGCCTCAACCTGGTTCGAGGCGGTTACCTCAAACGCTTGCTCGAAGACCGGGTCCTCAAGATTGACACGCTGAAGCCCTTGCAGCAGCGCACGGCCGAAATTCCCCACCACGCCGGCATCGTGGCGGATGATCGTGCGGCCG
>NZLB01000150.1 GCA_002694075.1 Nisaea sp. | reverse complement strand
GGAGGACACCGCGTCCAGTGCCGCATAGTTGATCGCCGGCATGACCACGCCCAAACCGATGCGCCCAAAAGCGATCATCAGAGCCAGTGTCCAAAAGCCGGTGGCCATGGAACTGCCCGACAGCCACCAGTTGGAAATCGCGAATAGCAACAGACCAACGGGGATCATCAGCGCCGGCGACACCCGCTGAATCAGTCGCCCGGCGATCGGAAAAGTAAGCATTGAGGCGATGCCCCCCGGCAATAGCATCAGGCCGGCCTCGGTGGCGCTGTAGCTATGGACCAATTGGGCCAAGATCGGCGCGAGATAAATCGAGCCGAACATGCCGGCACCAAACATGATCCCAACAATCGCCGACATGATGTACAGGCGAAACGTGAACAAGCGCATGGCGATCAAGGGCTGCGCGCTCTGCAATTCCAACACGACAAAACCGACAGCGGCGCAAGCCGAGCCAAACAAAAGCGCAAACGTGCCATCATCCCACCAGCCCTCACGTTGGCCGGTGGTGATCCCGTTGAGGAATAACAAAGTGGCCAAGGTCACCAGACAGAAAGACAGCGGGTTAAACGCCGCCGGCCGGGTCCCCGCCTTGCGTCCCGGCATGAAAAATAACCCGGCGACGGCAGCCATCATGGCGAACGGCACGGCGCCGATAAAACTGAACCGCCAGCCGATCTCATCGACGATCCAGCCGCCCAGAATCGGACCCACCGCCGGGCCCATGACTATGCCCATGCCGACCAGGCCCATCGCCTTGCCCCGCTCATGGGGCTCAAACACCAAGAAGAGCGTGCCCATCACCAGAGGTTGGATAATGCCGGCGCAAAAGCCTTGGGTGAAACGGGCACCGACCACCACCGCGTAGTTCGGCGCGTTTAGCCCGACGATTGAGGCGATCACGAAAATCGCGATGGCCGTCAAAAACGCGTTTCGCGGCCCGATACGCGTGACCACCGCCGCATTGGCCAGCATCGACACGGTCATCGCGGCGAGAAAACCCGAGGACATCCAATGGGCCTGATCCTGGCCCAAGCCATAGGCGCCCATAATCTGTGGCACCGCCACATTGATCATGGTTGAAGCCATGATCAAGGCGATCATGCCCAACACACCGGCGAACATGATTCCGTACTTATTGGCCGCCTGTGGCGCGGCCGCGGAAAGACTGGTGACCGCCATGGCGCGCCGCCGCCCTAAAACAGGTCTTTCGGGATGGCGTGAATTTTCACCTCGACCATCATGCCGGGTTTCAACCGGTCGTCCAAATGGTCGATCGCGATGTGCGTTTCGATCCGCTGCGTGACCTTCGTAAAATTGCCCGATTGATTGAGATTAGGCAGCAAGCCGAAACGGCTGTTAGCGGCGTTGCCAATATGGGTCACCCGCCCGGTGAAAACGTCATCGGGATAGGCGTCGACATGGATGTCGACCTTTTGGCCGACCGCTACCCTTGCAACATCGGTTTCACGCAAATTCGCTTCGACGCGGATTTGCGCCGGGTCGTGGATCGCCATCAACCGTTGTCCGGCGGCGACATATTCGCCGGCCAAAACGAAGGTTTGATCAACCACCCCGGCCAGCGGGCTGCGAATGGCCAGCCGCTCAATCGCATGCCGTTGACGGGCGATGGCGGCCATGATCTCGCGACGTTCGGCGACCTGACCGGCGATTTCATTGTCGAACACGTCGCGCCGGCCGGACTCGGCGGCGGCTTCCGCCACCGCCGCTCGCGCGGCGGCCACGCCAGCTTCGGCCCGACGCAGGTTCTGGGCGGCGGTCAGCGCCGTAGTGCGGGCCCGCTCAAGGCGCGAACGCGGCGTGTTGCCGGCTTTCGCCAAGGCGGCGATCCGCGCCTCGTCGCTGGCCGCGAACTGTTCCTCGTGCGACGCCGCCTGCTGGGCCGCCTCAGCCTCGCGCAACTCCGCCTGACGTGTCGCCAAAGTCGCCGCCAGACGACTCTCGGCGAGGGTCCGGTCACTGCGGATGCGCGCGATCTCGGCGTCGACGGTCGCCAAGCGGCTGTTCAATTCGACCAAGCGTAACTGGTCAGCGCGATCATCCAAACGGACTAAAATTTGACCGGCGGCGACGCGGTCCCCCTCGGCAATCGGACGGTCGATGATTTCACCGGCGCGCCGGGCACCAATGACCACCAAATCGGTCATGATCCGGGCGTCGGTCTCGGTGACGAAAAACAACGAGGTCCGCATCCAGGCATGACCCCAAAAGCCCAGTCCGGCCAAAATCGCCACCAAGACAGCGACCTGTAACAAGATCGCCACGCGCCAACGTGGCCTTACGGCGGTGGGAATGGGGGTGGGCGCCGAAGCATCCGTGGGCTGAACAGCCGTCATGTGATTTTCCGAAAGAGAAGCAAACCGCGAAGGCGGATGTCCTTAATCTAGCGCGCGCACCGCCGCGCGGCAAATCGCCGCCGCCACAGAGCTCGCCGTCAGGCTGCCGGGCGACGCCGGACCAGATGGGCGAGATCGTATTCCAAGACCATTTCGTTGTCTTGATTAAAGCCCTGGTAACGGATGCGCACGTCACCGAAATCACGGTCGGCGCGGGGCGCGCGCGTCGCGATCACCTCAGCCCGCACACGCAGGCTATCACCAGCGAAGACCGGCTTTTTCCAGGTCAAATCATACAGCCCGCGGCCCGCCACATTGGCGCCAAGGATACCGGTCGCCTCCAGCCCCAGCCGTGAGGCGATGGCCAGGGTCTGCAAACCGCTGGCGATAATCGCGCCAAACATGGACTGCGCGCCGCCTTCGGCGCTGATATGGAACGGCTGCGGATCGTAGGCCCAGGCAAAATCGATAATCTCGGCCTCGGTCAAGGTCCGGGCGAAACTGTGGAAGACATCACCGATCTCGAGATCGTCGAAGTACCGCTGAGCGACCGCCATTACAGCGCGCCGACAATGGCGTCGCCAAGATCGGATGTGCCGGCCTGCCCACCGATATCGGGCGTTTTCGGCCCTCCACCGACCAGCACATTTTCGATCGCCGTGACGATGTCGGCGGCCGCCGCCTGATGGCCCAAATGTTCGAGCATCATCGCGCCTGACCAAATTTGACCGATTGGGTTGGCGATTTTCTTGCCGGCGATGTCCGGCGCGCTGCCATGGACCGGCTCGAACATCGATGGGTAGTCGCCTTCCGGATTGATATTGGCCGACGGCGCGATCCCAATGGACCCGGCCACCGCCGGTCCAAGATCGGAAAGAATATCGCCGAATAGGTTGGAGCCGACGACGACGTCGAACCAATCGGGATGCAACACGAAATGAGCGGTCAAAATATCGATATGATATTTATCGGTGTCTAAATTGGGATATTCGGCGGCAATCGCTTCGAACCGCTCGTCCCAATAAGGCATGGTGTGAATGATGCCGTTCGATTTGGTCGCCGAAGTGACTTTTTTCTTGCCGATGCGTTGACAGAAATCGAAGGCGTAGCGCATCACCCGGTCGGTTCCGCGCCGGGTAAAAACGGTTTCCTGCATCGCCAGTTCGTTCTCGGTTCCCTGGTAGAGGCGGCCGCCGATCTCCGAATATTCGCCCTCGTTATTCTCGCGGATTACCCAAAAATCGATGTCTTCCGGCCCGCGCCCGGCCAAGGGGCAGGGCATGCCGGCCATCATCCGCACCGGCCGCAGGTTGATATACTGTTGCATCGCCCGCCGGATGGGGATCAGCAACTCCCACAGCGAGACATGATCGGGCACGCCGGGAAAACCGACCGCGCCTAAGAAAATGGCGTCGAATTCGTGTAATTGCGCCAGACCGTCATCCGGCATGAAACGGCCAGTTTTGTGAAAACGCTCGCAGCCCCAATCAAACTCCGTGAACTGAAAATCCAGACCGTGGCGGCCGCCGATCGCCTCTAGAACTTTCAGCCCTTCAGGGACCACTTCCCAACCGATTCCATCGCCCGGAATCACGGCAATCTTCAACTGGCTCATGATGTCTCTTTATGTGGGATAACCGAGGCTGACAACTTAAACCGCTTTCCCGCTGGGGGAAAGGCGGCGATCAGCTTACCCGCGCACTGCCTTTGATCGTGATGGTACCGCGCAAATAAGTGACCGCTTGACCGCCGATGATCACCCGCTCGCCCGCCAGGCGACAGGTCAAGGCCCCGCCCCGCGCCGACACCTGGCGCGCGTTAAGGCTGGCCTTGCCCAGGCGCACGCCCCAAAATGGCGCCAACAAGCTGTGGTTGGAGCCGGTCACCGGATCCTCGTCGACACCGTGATTGGGGGCGAAATAACGCGACACAAAATCAACCTCGCCGGCGCCGGCGGCGGTCACGCAGACCGAGATCGGCCCAATCTGGCGAAGGGCGGCGAGATCGGGGGTTAAGGCGCGGACCGTCTCCGCGTCCTCGAAAAGGGCGATGTATCGCCCATTTTCGGCCTCCGCCGGGGCCTGGAAGACGGCCGTTGGCGGCACACCAAGAGCGGCGGCGAGACCCGCCGGCGGGGCCACCTCGACCACCGCATAGGCGGGAAAGTCCATGGCCAATCGATCCGCATCACGCGTCACCGACAACACGCCGGAACGGGTCCGGAAAGTCACCGCCGCGCGGTCGGCGCAGGGGCCGGTCAACAGGTAATGACCGCTCGCCAAGGTCGCGTGACCGCAGAGGTCTACTTCCACTGTCGGCGTAAACCAGCGCAGTTGAAAATCGACGTCGCCGCCGGTCTCCGGCACCAAAAAAGCGGTTTCGGAAAGATTGTTCTCGGCGGCGATGGCGGCCAGCACGTCGTCCTCGGGCCAGCAATCCAAAGGGCATACCGCGGCCGGGTTGCCGGCGAAGACACGGTCGGTAAAGGCGTCGATCTGATGCAGTTCAATTTCCATCGCCGCGTCTCCCAACGCCACCTAGTCGTCGAAAACAATATTGATGCGGCGGTTTTGCTTGCCCTTGTTCTCGATCTTGGAAACGCGCACGGCACCGATTTCACCGGTGGATTTTAAATGCGTGCCGCCACAGGCCTGAAAATCGACATCCTCGCCGATGCGGATCATCCGCACCTGGCCGGCACCGGTGGGTGGGCTGACCGACATGGTGCGAACCAGGTCAGGGTTGGCGGCCAGTTCTTCATCGCTGATATGGCTGACGGTGAGCGGATGATTGGCGCCAACCACGGCCATCAGGCGGGCGGTCAAGTCTTCCTTATCGGGGCGTTCGCCCGGAATATCGAAGTCCAGCCGGCTTTTTTCGGCCCCAACCTGGCCACCGGTTACCGCCCCCTCCACCAGCGAACACAGCACATGCATGCAACTGTGCATGCGCATATGGCGGTAGCGGCGCGCCCAATCGATGGCGCAGGTCACCTGGCTGCCGATGGCCGGCAGATCCGCCCCTTCGACCGGCACGTGACGGATACCATTGGCGCCTTTCAAGGTGTCGACAATCGTAACGTCGCCGGCGGTGGTGCGCAGCACGCCTTGATCGCCCGGCTGCCCGCCGCCGTTGGGATAAAAGACCGTGCGATCCAAGACGATGCCGTCGGGTCCGCTGGAAACGACCGTCGCCTCGCATTCTCGGCAATAGGAATCATGTCGAAAGATTTCTTCGGTCATGGCCAAAACTCCTGCCCCTCGCGCGTCTCACGTTTCGGCAACATCGCAGTTTTTTAGCTGTAAAATCAAGCCGCGCCAGACCAACTACCGGCAAGCCGCCCAAGCCCTTGGCCGGCCGCCTCTGGCGGTGTAAACAGCCGCTATGAGCACTAGTGATTTAACCTTCGATTTCGACCGCCAAAAGCGTTTGGGCCTGCCCGAGGCGGTGCTATGCGCCGGCAAAAGCGTAGCCCAGATCGACGCCGCCATCGCCGGCGCGGCGGCACGGTCCTTGCCTTTACTGCTGACCCGGCTCGATGGCGAAAGCTATCGACGCCTGGATCCCGACGGACGGCGCCTGGACTATGACGCCGCCTCGCAAACCGCTTTTTTCGGGAAACCGCCAACACCAACCGCCCCGCCTCAGATAGCGATTGTGGCGGCCGGCACCTCAGACACGCCGGCCGCGCGCGAAGCGTTGCGCACACTGACGTTCCACAGCCAAGGGGCCACCCTCATCATGGATGTCGGGGTCGCCGGTCTCTGGCGCTTACAGGCGCGCTTGGACGAAATTCGCACCCACCGGGTGGTCATCGTGGTCGCCGGCATGGATGGCGCCCTGGTCAGCGTCCTTGGCGGTTTGATCGCCGCGCCTTTGATTGCCGTGCCGACCTCGACCGGTTATGGCGCCGCGCGCGGTGGCGAAACCGCCCTCGCCGCCGCCCTCGCGTCTTGCGCGCCGGGGGTTCTGGCGTGCAATATCGACAATGGTTACGGCGCGGCATGCGCCGCCATTCGCATCCTCGGATCGGGAGCGACATGACTGCGCCCATTGACGACCTGTTGGTGATCGGCGGCGGCGTGAACGGTTGCGGCATCGCCCGAGACGCCGCCGGGCGCGGGCTGAGCGTGCATCTCGCGGAAAAATCCGATCTTGCCGCCGGCACCTCGTCGGCGTCGACAAAGCTAATCCATGGCGGGCTGCGTTACCTCGAACATTACGCCTTCGCGATGGTCCGCGAAGCGCTCAGCGAACGCGAGGTGCTGTGGTCGATGGCGCCTCATATCGCCTGGCCCTTGCGGTTCGTGCTGCCACACCACTCGGGCCTGCGGCCGGCCTGGCTCATCCGCCTTGGTCTGTTCCTGTACGACCGCTTAGGCGGTCGGCGAAACCTCCCTGGCGCACGCCGTCTGAAACTCGCCCACAATATCGCCGGCGCCGCCCTGTTGGACCGCTACACCATCGCTTTCGAATATTCGGACTGCTGGGTGGAAGACGCTCGCCTGGTTGTCCTCAACGCCCGTGACGCCGCCGAGCGAGGCGCCCACATCCACGTCCGCCGCGAAGTTATCGCCGCCGAACGCGCGGCGGATCATTGGCGGGTGACGCTGCGCGGTGGCCGGGATCGGCAAATCCACCACTTGCGCGTGCGGGCGATTGTCAACGCCGCCGGGCCATGGGTTGGCGAGGTCTTGCAAAACCGTTTGAAACGCAGCAACAAGCCGCCCCTGCGTTTGGTCAAAGGCAGTCACATCATCACCCGCCGCTTGTTCGACCATGATCGTGCCTACATCCTCCAGAATGACGATGGGCGGATCGTTTTCGCAATCCCCTATGAAGCCGATTTCACCCTCATCGGCACCACCGATGTCGATATCGACGGCGATCCAGGCGCGGCCACCATCAGCCCCGCGGAAACCGATTATCTCTGCGCCGCCATCAACCGCTTTTTCGCGACACCGATCACTCCCAAGGATGTGGTCGCGACCTTCTCCGGAGTGCGCCCGCTTTACGACGATGGTGCCACCGCCGCGCACCAAGCCACCCGCGATTTCGTGCTTGAACTAGACGACGGGACGGACAGCCCGCCACTCTTGAATATCTACGGTGGCAAGATCACCACCTATCGCCGCCTGGCCGAACAGGCCATGGCCAAGCTGGCCCCCCGCTTTCCCACCATGGGACCGGCCTGGACACGGGGCGCGGTCCTGCCCGGCGGGGACTTTCCAGCGACCGGCTTCGATGATTTGGTCGCCACCTTCAGCGCCGCTCAGCCGGCCTTGCCGGCCACTTTGATCCGCCGTTTGGCGCGCGCCTATGGCACTCGCGCCCAGCTCATTTTGGACGGGGTGGAAACGGTGGCGGATCTTGGCCGCCATTTCGGCGCCGACCTTTATGCCCGTGAGCTGGACTACATGCGCCATTATGAATGGGCCCGCACCGGCGATGACGCCCTTTGGCGCCGGTCCAAGCTGGGCCTGCGCCTGACCGCTACCGAACAAACCGCCGTGCGGCATTGGTTTGAAAGCGTTGAAACCGAAAATCCTCGCCTCGCGGGAGAATGATCCATGGCCAGCTATATCGTCGCGATTGACCAGGGGACGACCTCCACACGGGCGCTGGTCTTCAATGATACGGCCGAAATCATGGCGAGCGCCCAGCAGGAATTTCGCCAAGATTTTCCCAACCCCGGATGGGTCGAGCACGACCCTGAGGCGATTTGGCAATCGGTTGTCGCGGTGGTGCGCGAAGCTGTCGCCCGAGCGCAAGTGAGCGTCCATGAGATCGCCGCCATCGGCCTTACCAATCAACGCGAAACCACCGTGATCTGGGAACGGGTCAGCGGCCGGCCGATCCACCCGGCGATCGTGTGGCAGGACCGACGCACCACCAAAACCTGCCAGGAAATGATCGACCGCGGCCTCCAGGATCAGATCAACGCGATTACCGGGCTGCGCCTTGATCCCTATTTCTCGGCCACCAAAATCGCTTGGATTCTCGACCATGTGGACGGCGCGCGGGCGGCCGCCGAACGCGGCGAACTGGCCTTCGGCACCATTGATAGTTTCCTGTTGTGGCGGCTCACCGGCGGCGCCGTCCATCGCACCGACGCGACCAACGCCAGCCGCACCTTGCTTTATGATCTCGCCGGCGGCCACTGGTCGGCGGATATGTGCGCGCTCTTCAATGTGCCGATGAATATGCTGCCGGCGGTCGACGATAACGCCAGCGTTTTTGGCGTCGCCACCGATGATTTATTCGGCGCCGCCATCACCATCGGCGGCATGGCCGGCGATCAACAAGCCGCCACCATCGGCCAAGCGTGTTTCCAGCCGGGCATGTTGAAAGCGACTTATGGCACCGGTTGTTTCGCTTTGCTGAACACCGGCTCGCAGCGCGTCACCTCGCGCAATCGCTTGTTGACCACATTGGCCTATCGTTTAAATGGCCAACCGACTTTCGCGTTGGAAGGTTCCATTTTCATCGCCGGGGCAGCGGTCCAATGGCTGCGCGACGGGCTTGGCATCATCGATCACGCGGCCCAGTTGGGCACCCTCGCCGGCGACGCCGACCCTGACCAGGACGTCTACCTCGTGCCGGCCTTCGTCGGTCTCGGCGCGCCCTATTGGGACGCTGAATGCCGCGGCGCCCTTTACGGGCTGACCCGCGCCACCGGCCGTGCTGAAATCGCCCGCGCGGCGTTGGAAAGCGTGTGCTTTCAGAGCCATGACCTGATCACGGCCATGCGCGGCGATTGGCCGGACGCCGAGGGTTTGGTGCTGCGCGTCGACGGCGGCATGGTCGCTTCGGATTGGACCATGCAACGCCTGGCGGATTTGTTGGCCGCGCCGGTGGACCGACCCACCATCCCCGAGACCACCGCTATGGGTGCGGCCTATCTCGCCGGGTTGCAATCAGGGCTCTACCCCGCGCCTGACGAATTCGCCGAAACCTGGGCCCTCGAGCAACGTTTCACACCGCGCATGGAGGCGGCGATGCGGGCGCGCAAACACGCCGGTTGGCAAGACGCCATCCAGCGCACCCTCTCGCGCCCAGACCGCTAGCCGCCGCCCGGCTTTTTCATCAAGGCAATATTGGCCGCCGGAATAACGCATAACCAGCCACGGTCACGGGCCAACCAGCGCAAGGTCTCGGCCCGATAAAACACCACATGCGTCGGGTCGCGGCGGTAATGCCAATTGGCGAAACGCGCGTCGTCGGTCTGGAAGCGGGTCATCAGCCCCAACCATCCGCCAGGTTTGAGCAAGACGTCGAATTGGTCGAAGACCGCCGCCGGCCGCCGCAGATGCTCGATCACCTCGCTCGCCGTGACCACATCGTAGTGGCGCCGCAAGACCGCCGGGTCCGGTGCGAAAAACGGGTCGTAGTCGACGAAGTCGTGGCCGGCATCGGTCATCATGGCGGAGAGCGCCGGCCCCGGTCCGCAGCCAAAGTCTAGACCTTGCTGATGGGTCGGCAGGATGCGGCAGAGGGGCGTCACCAAACGCCCTAAAAAATCGCGATACCCAGGGTCGCCAGGGTCGTTTTGATGTAGGTGATAAAGGTCCCGTTCCAAGCCTGGCGAGAGCCAATGGGCGGCGTCAAGGGTGATTGCCATGCAGCGGCGGCAGCGCCGATAGCTGAGCCGGCCGATCGTTTGAAAGGATCGCGTGGTGGCGCGCCGGCAAACTCCGCAGCCTGGCTCCATCCCCACGCCGGCGATTAGCGCTGATTGCCGAACAGCAGGCTATAGGCGCCGATATCGACGCCGCTGCCGGACAGGCCAAAGGGCGCCAGAGCCTCACCGCCGACCGCCCATTCGGCGGCGCCGCGGGCCGCCGCCGGCGTCGTCGCGTCGACCAGGATCAGCCATTCGACTTTCTGGTCGGCGGGAATCTCATTGCCCGCGGCGACCCAACCGACATTAGACACGCCCAAATCATTCTCCAACAACGCCGCGCCAATCACGTCCTGGCGCGCGCAGACCGCCGGCAGGCGCTCGTCGCGAAGCCAGTCTCGCAGCGCGTCCATGCGGGTCGGGTCCGGAAACAAGCGGATCAAGCCGGCCGCCCCCGTCACGCCATGGGTGCGGTCGACGGCAATCCGGCAGGTTAAACGATCGAAATGGGTGAATTGGGCCATGATTTTCTTAGACCAAGGCGATTGGTCGGCGAGCAGCTCCATATAGGCCGGCGCCGACAAATCCTCGACCACCTCGGTCTCATAGGTCGCGAAGTATTTCACCAGGGTGCCGCCGTCGGCGGCGATATACCGGCGGGCGCGCTTGAAGCCCGGCATGTTGACCCGCTCATCGATATGTTCGCGGTTGTACCACTCGTTGAACTCATCCTCGAGGTCCGGTGCCACCTCGGTGAAAGTGACCAACATCCCCTTGCCCAAAAAAGCCATTTCTCATCCCTTCGCCAGCTATGCGGCGCCAGCATGGCCCAGGTTCCGGCGACCTGGCAAGGGATCAGTCGGCGGCCGCCATGGCCCATTCGCCGCGCACATCTGGATCGGCCTCTCGGCCGGCGTGAGCCTGCCGCAAGGCGGCGAAGTCACTGGCCGGCAAAAGCCGCGCCAGCGCCCATACCGCCATCGCCCGCACCACCGCCGCCGAGTCGTCCAAGCGGGCGGCGGCGGCCGGCGCGAGCGCCGGTTGCGCGCTATTGCCAATGGCGATCAACACATTGCGCAGAAAGCGGTCACGACCCAGACGGCGCACTGGCGTGCCCCGAAAACGGGCGCGAAAGCCATCGTCCTCCAAGGCCACCAAATCGGCCAGATCCGGTAGAGACGAAGCCGGCGCCGGGCGGTAAGCGGCCTCCATCGGTGGTGTCGCGAATTTATTCCACGGGCACACCGCCAAACAATCGTCGCAGCCGAACACCCGATTGCCGATGGCGGGGCGAAAGGCCCGATCGATATGGCCCTTATGCTCAATCGTCAGATAGGCGATGCAACGGCCCGGCTCGAGGTGATAGGGCGCGGTGATGGCGGCGGTCGGACAAATGTCGATACACCGCGTGCAAGCACCGCAATGATCCTCGCCCGGTGCGTCCACCGGCAAATCCAAAGTAGTGAACACCTCGCCCAGAAAGAACCAAGACCCCAGCGCGCGCGAGACCAAATTGCTATGCTTGCCCTGCCAGCCGACCCCAGCTCTTTGGGCCAGCGGCTTTTCCAGAATTGGCGCGGTGTCGACAAACACTTTGACCTCGCCGCCATGGGTGGCGACCAACCAACGCGCCAGGGCTTTCAGGCGCTTTTTCATGACGTCGTGATAATCCTTGAAGCGCGCGTAAACCGACACGTTGCCTCGCGTGGGCGCCGCCAACGCGGTCATCGGGTCATGGTCCGGGGTATAACTTTGGGCCAGCACAATGACACTGCGCGCGGCTGGCCAAAGGACGGCGGGATCGCGGCGGCGCGCGGCAGTCGTGGCCATCCAGGACATATCGCCGAAGGCGTCGGCCGCGACCATCGCGTCGAAGCGCGCCTGGACAGTGGCCGACACCTCGGGCCGGGCGATGCCGACGGCGCTGAAGCCAAGGTTAGCCGCCCGGGCGCGAATGTCGGTGACAATCATGGCCCGCCAGGCACCCAGGGTTCGATGTCACCGCGCGCTTGGTCGGCGTGAAAACGGGCTACCTGGTCGGTCAATCGACCGGCCTCGATCGCCGCCCGCAAATCCGCCATCAAATCTTGGTAGAAGCGTAAATTATGGGCCGTCATGAGCATCAGACCCAGGATTTCCCCCGCTTTGAAGAGGTGGTGCAAATAGGCCCGCGAGTAGTTTTGGCAGGTCTGACAAGCGCAATCCGCGTCCAGCGGGCGCGGGTCGCGGCTATGCCGCGCGTTGCGAATATTGACCACGCCCCGGCGGGTGAAAGCTTGGCCCGTGCGGCCCGAGCGGGTTGGCAAAACGCAATCGAACATATCGACGCCGCGCGCCACCGCCCCGACCAAGTCGGAAGGTTTGCCAACCCCCATTAAATAGCGCGGTCGATCGGCCGGCATCGCCGGCATGGTGAAGTCGAGGACGGAGAACATTTGCGCTTGCCCCTCGCCAACCGCCAATCCGCCAACCGCGTAACCGTCAAAGCCGATGTCAGTCAGCGCGGCGATGGAGCGGTGGCGCAGATCCTCATAGACACTGCCCTGGACGATGCCGAACAGGCCATGGCCCGGCCGTGTGACGAAAGCTTCCTTCGAGCGCACCGCCCAGCGCATGGACAGTTCCATCGATTTCTCCGCTTCCTCATGCGTCGCCGGATATGGCGTGCACTCGTCAAGCACCATGGTGATATCGGCGCCCAATTGATGCTGAATGCGGATGGAGTCCTCGGGCGTCAGCATCATGTGGCGGCCGTCCACATGGCTGCGGAAACGCACCCCTTCTTCCGTCAATTTGCGAAGTTCAGCCAGCGACATCACCTGAAAGCCACCGGAATCCGTCAAGATCGGGCCGGACCAGCGGGTGAATTCCTGCAACCCGCCCATCTCGGCGACGATCTCGGCGCCTGGCCGCAGCATCAAGTGATAGGTGTTGCCGAGAATAATCTCGGCGCCGGTCGCCGCCACCCCGTCCATGGTCATCGCCTTGACCGTGCCGGCGGTGCCGACCGGCATGAAAGCCGGCGTCTCAAAACTGCCGTGGGCGGT
The DNA here is from genome assembly GCA_002694075.1 of Nisaea sp. GTDB lineage: Bacteria > Pseudomonadota > Alphaproteobacteria > Thalassobaculales > Thalassobaculaceae > TMED26. The sequence goes on along the minus strand of NZLB01000150.1, from coordinate 1,701 downwards.
CGACACGCGACCGCGGCGGGCCGGCCCATCCTGGCCCAAAAGCTGAAAGGAAAATGCCTTAGTCATCGCCGCGTCGGTCCAACAAACAGCAATCGCCATAGGAATAGAAGCGATAGCCCGCCGCCTTGGCGTGATCGTAAGCTTCCAGCATGCGCACGCGGCCATGGAACGCCGCCACCAGCATCAGCAAGGTCGAGCGCGGCAAATGAAAATTGGTCAGCAACAGGTCGACCGCGTGGAATTGAAAGCCGGGCGTGATGAACAGATCGGTGTCGCCGCTGAACGGCGCCAAGCGGCCATCGCGAGCGGCGCTTTCCAAAATCCGTAGCGAGGTGGTGCCGACCGCCACCACCCGGCCGCCGGCCGCTTTGGCGGCGGCGATACGGGCGACGGTGGCGGCGCTGACCTCGCCCCATTCGCTGTGCATCACATGATCGTCGGCGTCCGCGACCTTCACCGGCAGAAAGGTGCCGGCGCCGACATGCAAGGTGATCGCCGCCGTCGCCACCCCGGCGGCCGCCAGGTCGGCCAAAAGATCCTCGGTGAAGTGCAAACCGGCGGTGGGCGCGGCGACCGCACCCTCGCGGGCGGCGAAAATGGTTTGGTAGTCGTCATAATCGCTGCCGCGCGGGGTGTCGCGCTTGATATAGGGCGGCAGCGGCATGCTGCCATGACGCCATAGAAGTGTGCGCAGGTCGCTCTCGGGGCGACCGAAATCGAGCGTCACGTCGCCGCGTGGATCTTTGGCGCGCACTTCGGCCGACAGATCTTCGGTGAAGGTCACCTCATCGCCGACCCGCAGGCGCCGACCCGGCCGCGCGAAAGCAAGCCATTGGCCTTGACCAAGCGATTTATGCAAGGTCACCTCGACCTTTGCCGCGCCACGCCGGCCCACCAGACGGGCCGGCAGAACCTTGGTGTCGTTGAACACCAAAATATCGCCAGCGCGCAGCAATTCCGGCAAATCGCCAACCCGCCGGTCGGTGAAAACCGCCCCAGTTTGGTCCAGCAAGCGCGCCTGGCGGCGCGGCTCGACCGGCGCGTCGGCGATTAGCTCAGCGGGTAGGTCATAGTCGAAAAGGTCGACGCGCATCGGCGATCTGGGTCCTCACGCAGGCTGGCGATAACGCCGGTGATTACACGCTTGCCGCCGATTTGTCGACGACCATGCCGGCACCCGCGCGCACCGCATTTCGGCGCGAAAAATCGCGTCGGCCACCGCCCGCGGCGTTTGCCGTGTTTGATAGAGCCGATCATGAATCAGCGCCGCCAGTCGATGGCGGCCGCTCGCCGGTGCCGCGAACCCCCAGGCCCAGCGCGGCACACTGGTGAAATCGGTGGTCGACCCCACCGGCAGGTCAACCAAGCCAAGGCCGCAGTCGTAGCGGCCGGCGCGGACGATCCGCCAGGTGCGCCCATCCGGGCCGGGTTCGACCGCCGGAACTTGAACCCACTTCATGGCATAACGCTCATCGCCGTAAACGGCGAATAATCACGTCGGCCAGGCGCCCCGCGCCTTTGACGCCGGCGCCGGCCAGGATGCCGTGCACCTGGGCGCGCAACGCCTGCCCGTCGAAGGCGCGCAGATCATCGGCCTCGTAATAGGCGGAGAGGCCGTTGGGGCCGCGCAGCATCCAGCGCATGCGCTGGGTTCCTTGCCGCCGATGAACGACACCGCCGCGAGCGCGCCATCCTCAAAGG
>NZLB01000149.1 GCA_002694075.1 Nisaea sp. | reverse complement strand
TATCGATCCGCCGTCAGGCTGTAGTTTCCATCCGCGCTGCGCCGCCTGCGTCGACATTTGCCGGGAGCGTGCGCCGGAACCGCGCGTCGACGGCGATCACATGGCGGAATGCCACCTATACACTGCTGCCCACGCTTAAAACGACGCTCTCGGCTTAACCGGTGCGGCCGCGTGCGGTTTTGGCGTGCGCTATCCGCTGGCAGGTTGTTCCAGGTGTTCAACAATCTCTCCTATCCCAATGGGATCGCGCTCTCGCCGGACGAGCAATATTTGTATGTCACCGAGCTGGGCAACAATCGGCTGGTGAAAGCGTATTTGCGCGAGGATCGATCGGTTTGGTTCAGCTTCGCGAGCACCACTTTCAATGGCGGCTGGGGACCGGATGGGGTGGCTTTGGATACCGAGGGCAACCTCTATATCGCCCAATTCGACGGCCACCGGGTCAATGTCGTCGATCCGCAAGGCTACGTCATCGGCGTGATCGATACGCCGGCCAATGGCACCACCAATGTCGCCTTTGGCCCCGATGGCCATACCTTGTACGTGACCGAGGGGTGGACCAACACGGTTTACCGGGTGAAGGTCAACAAGACTGGCGCCAAGCTCTGGCACCAGATCAAGTGAGCGCCGGCGCCGCCCGCGCGCGGGCGGCGCTTTAGCCGGCTGCTCGCCGGTCGTCGATCACGCCGGCGACGGCGTCGAGGGCCAGCACATAGCTGCGCACGCCGAGCCCGGTGATCATGCCGTCGCTTTCGGCGGCGGTGACCGAGGTTTTCTCGCGCTTGTCGATATTGGTCATATGCACCTCGATATAGGGCAGCGGGATCGACTTGAGGCAATCCTTAAGGGCGTAGCCGGCGTAAAGAAAGCCGGCCGGGTTCATCACCAAACCGTCGACGCCGTCGCGCACCGCCTGATAAATCCGGCTGATCGCGGCACCCTCCAGGTTGGTGTAGAAAATATCCAGGGTGAGGCCGCGCTCGGCCGCCGCCGCCATCAGCAACGCGTCCAATTCGGCGGCGGTGGTGGTGCCATACCATTCCGGCTCGCGCTGGCCGAGAAATTCCATATTGGCGCCTTGGATCAACAGGATATGCATGGGGACTCACTTGTCGCTGACGGTGGCCCCTGGGCCAGGGCGATCGACGGGCGAGGTTGACGTGCCAACCGCTCGCTCTCAAGAGGCGCTCGACAGCGGGGCGGGAAACAGGGCCTCCAAGGCCGGCCGGTCGAGCTGGCCGCGCAGGCCGATCACCACCACCTGTCCGCTATGGCGCGGCGCGCCGCCGGCAAGCGGTTCCACTCGCAGCCGCGCCCCGACCATTTGCAGGGCCGCCAAGCCACCATGGCGGGCGCTCGGTAACACCCCCTTGGCGCGCAGAATGCCATGCGGCCGGGCGGCGAGGGCGTCGGCGACCGCGTCGGCGTCAAGCGCTGGCGGGGGGGTTAGGATCAGGCTGTCATAGGCTTGGTCGTGGCCAAGTGTGTCGGTGCCGCCGTGCCGCCAGGGCGCCGGCGCCGCCAGGTCGAACAGCACCGCCCGCGGCGGCGGCGTGGTCGCGGTCATCGGCACCACCGCGGCGGTCAGGGCTTCGCTCGCCAACCATGCCTCGGTGGCGGCCAGGTCGGCGGGGGCTGGCACATCGCATTTGCTGAGTAGGATCAAATCGGCCTCGCCCAATTGCCGGCGAATGGTGTCGCCCATGAACGGGTCGTCCGCGCGCGCGCGCACGGTTTCGCTGTCGGCCAGCACCAATACGCCATCGACCGCATAGGCCGTCAGCAGATCGACCGAGGCGGCGATGGCGCCTGGCATGGCGACGCCGCTAGCCTCAATCAAGACGCGTTCGGGCGGCGGGCTAAGTTGGCTTAAATCCATCAGCGCGGCCATCAAGTCGCTGCCGAAACTGCAGCATACACAGCCGCCGGCGAGGCTGATCAAATTATCCTCGCGGGCGATGATCAGATCGTCATCGATGGGCAGGGCGCCGAACTCGTTGACCAAAACCGCCAGGCGCAGGCCGTTGGCGGTGCGCAGCAGGTGGTTGACCAGAGTGGTTTTGCCCGCCCCCAAATAGCCGCCGATCACGGTGGCGGGAATAGGCGATGGGGTCGACGCTGTCATGGCCGGGTCTCCCTCTCAAATCTCGGCGGCGCTGAAAACTCGGCCGCCCTGCACCGTGCCCCACACTGCGATATCTTTCAGCTCGCCCGGCGCGACCGTGCGCGGGTCGGCTTCCAGGATCGCGAAATCGGCGCGTTTGCCGACCTCAATGGAGCCAATCTCGCCATCAAGCTTAAGGGTGTGAGCGGCGCCGAGCGTGATCGCGTGCAGGCTGTCGGCGATGCCGATGCGCTCTTCGGCGCCTTGCAGATGGCCGCTGGCGGTCAGGCGGTTGACCGCGCACCAGGCGGTGAACAGCGGCCCCAACGGCGTCACCGGCGCGTCGGAATGGATGGCCATCGGCACGCCATAGTCGAGCGCGCTGGCGCAGGCGTTCATGCGTTCGGCCCGTTCCGGCCCGACGGTCAAGCGGCGATGTTCGTCCCCCCAATAATAATGGTGATTGGCGAAAAGGTTGACGCACATGCCGAGGGCGGCCATGCGGCGGAACTGGGCGCGGTCGGCCAGTTGGCAATGCTGCAGAGTGAAGCGGTGGTCCGGCGCCGGGACTTTGGCCAGACTGGCGGCCATGGTGTCGAGAACCAATTCGGTCGCCTGGTCGCCATTGGTGTGGATGTGGATTTGCACCCCGGCGGCGAGCGCCCGCTCAAAGGTTTCGGCCAATTGCTCGGGCGTCACATACCACAAGCCATTGGGCGCGCCATTGTAATAGCCGGGCCAGCGCAGCCGTGCCGAGAAGCCCTGGATCGAGCCGTCGGCGACAATCTTGATGATGCCGAGGCGCAGACGCTCGGTGCTGCGCGCCCTGAGCGCCAGCGCGCGGGCGACGATTTCCTCCGGCGCGATGCCATGAAGCCGGCGTAGCGAGACGATGCGCGCCGGAAAATCGGCCTCGCCGGTCACTCGGGTCATCATCTCGACCGCCGCGTCCGGTAGCATGCTGGCCAAATCGGCGGCGGTGGTCACACCTTGGCGCACGCAGAGCCGCGCGAAACGGCGCAGACCCGGCTCGTCGGCGGCCAAGGCGTCACGGTCGAAGCCGACATGGGGCGACACCGGGGCCATCGCCTCCGGGCCTTTCAATTCGCCGGTCGGCAGGCCGTCGGCGCCCAGCGGGATGCCCGGGTGGTTAACCCCCGCGCGCAGCATCCCGGCTAGTTCCAAGGCCCTGCTGTTAACATTCATGATATGCCCGCTGGCGTGCAATACGCCAATCGGTCGGCTTGGCGAGATGGCGTCCAAATCGGCCCGGGTGCAGCGCACATTGTCATAATAGATCGGGTCCAGGGACCAGGCGGTGAGCGGTTGTGTCGGGTCGGCCAGAGCGGCTTCGGCGTCGGCCAAGCGGTCCAGCGCCGCGGCCATGGTCTTGGCGCCCGGCCAGATTTTGCCGTTCGGGTCCATGCGGTCGAAATAGCCGCAATAGGCATACGACCAAAAAGTCCCCTCCATGACATGGCTGTGGCCCTCGACCAGGCCGGGCATAAGGATTTTATCCGCGAAACGAGTGTCCAGTCGGTGGTCGCCCCAGCCGGCCAATTCGGCCAGACTACCGACTCCGAGGATGCGCCCGTCGCGCACCGCGACATGGCTGGCCACCGGGCGGCTGGGATTCATCGTGATAATCTCACGGGCGGCGTAAACGACGGTCTCGGTCATGGTGCGCGTGTCCTTGGACGTGGGCGGCCAGGGCGATCAACCCCCAGTTTAACCGAGCGGTGAAACCGCGTCTTCCGTCACCAGATGACAGGCCACTTGTTGCTTATTGCGGAGGGTTCGAAGGGCCGGCGGCTCCTGGTGACAGCGTGTTTCGGCGACTGGGCAACGAGCGGCGAAACGGCACCCTCGGGGCGGATTGGCGGGGTCCGGGGGATCGCCCTGCAGCAATAAGCGCCGGTCACCGCCACGGACCGTCGGATCAACCCGCGGCACCGCCGACAGCAACGCTCTCGTATACGGGTGCAGCGGGTTTTGGAAAAGGCTCAGCCGGTCGGCGTATTCGACGATCTTGCCCAGATACATGACCGCAATCTGGTCGCACATGTGCTGGACCACGCCGAGGTCATGGCTGATGAACAAATAGGTCAGACCACGTCCGCTTTGAAGGTCGCGCAGCAGGTTGAGGACCTGTGCCTGCACCGCCACGTCAAGCGCCGAGACCGGTTCATCGCAGATAATCAAATCCGGTTGCGGCGCCATCGCCCGCGCGATGCCGATGCGCTGACGTTGCCCGCCGGAGAATTGATGGGGGAATAAACGCTGTTGCTCCGGGCGCAGGCCAACCGCCTCGAACAAATCGTCAACGATCCGCTGACGCGCGTCGGCGGCCATTGGCGGCAGCGGTTCGGCGACGATATCGGCGGCTCTGAGACGCGGGTTGAGGCTTGAGTAGGGGTCCTGAAAAATAAATTGAAAGCGGCGCCGGGCGGCACGCAAAGCTTCGCGGTCCAGGCCGAGAACGTCCAATTCCTGGAGGTTGACCGACCCCGCATAGGCGTCGATCAAGCGCGCCACGGCCAGCGCCGTGGTGGTTTTGCCCGAACCGGACTCGCCGACAATGGCCAGAGTTTGCCCGCGGGCGATGGAAAAAGACACGCCGTCAACCGCATAGAGATAGCGCTTAGGCGCGAATAGCGAGGCCGCTTTGAGCGGAAAGCGCACACGCAAGTCGCGCACGGTTAACAGGGCCTCTTCGCGGGAGGTCATGCCGCCCCCGCTTGCCAGCAGGCGGCCCGGTGGCCCGCCCCGAAGTCGACATCTTCGGGGCGGGCCTCGGCGCAGCGCGCCACCCGCTCGGCGCAGCGCGCGGCGAACAGGCAGCGTCCGGCGCCGAAATCACGTAGCGGCGGCACGATCCCTGGAATCTCGACCAGCGGCGGGCGCGCCGCCGTCGGATTATCGATCATATGCGGCACACAGTCGATCAGCCCCTTGGTATAGGGATGGCGCGGCGCGGCGATCACCGCGTCGACGCCGCCTTCCTCGACCTTACGCCCGGCGTACATCACCATCATCCGCTCGGCCAGTTCGCAGACCGCGCCCATGTCATGGGTGATCAGCAGGATGGTGGTGCCGGTCTCGCGCTGGAGATTGCGCAAGAGGTCGAAAATCTGCGCCTGGACGGTGACGTCGAGGGCGGTGGTCGGCTCATCGGCGATCAAAATTTTCGGCTTGCAGGCGAGTGCGATGGCGATCATCACGCGCTGGCGCTGACCCCCCGACATTTGATGGGGATAGCTGTCGACTCGCGCCGCCGGGTCGGGAATGCCGACCGCGTTGAGCAGTTCGATGGCGTGTTCCCAGGCCGCTCGTCGGCCGAGCCCCTGGTGGCGGCGCAGAACCTCGGCGATTTGCTCGCCGACCGTATACACTGGATTGAGCGAGGTCATCGGTTCTTGGAAAATCATTGAAATATCGTTGCCGCGAATGTCCCGCAAACGGCGGTCGCTGGCGGCCACCAAATCCTCGCCGTCGAAAAAGATGCTACCGCCGGCGATGCGCCCCACCGGATGGGGCAACAAGCCCATCACGGCCAGCGCGGTCATCGATTTGCCGCAGCCGGACTCGCCGACCAGGGCCAGGGTTTCTCCGGCCCGTAGGCTGAATGACAGATCGTCGATCACCGGCGAGATGCCGTCACGGGTGGTCAATTCGACGCGCAGGTTCCTGACCTCTAGTGTCGCGGCGGCCCCCATCAGCGTTGCCTCAACTTCGGGTTCAAGGCGTCGTTGAGCCCGTCGCCGACCAGCGAGATGGCCAGTACAGTGACGAAAATCGCCATTCCCGGGATGGTGACGGTGAAGCTGGCGTCCAGGATATAGGGGCGGTTTGAGCCGATGATCTGGCCCCAGCTCATGACGTTGGGATCGGATAGGCCGAGAAAACTGAGGCCGGCCTCGAATAAAATCGCCGAGCCGACCATCAAGGCCGCCTGCACGATAATCGGCGGCAGAGCATTGGGTAGAATGACGGCGGTGATCAATTTCAGATTGCCGGCGCCGCTGGCCCGCGAGGCCATGACATATTCGAGCTCGCGAATTCGCAAAAACTCGGCCCGGGTGATCCGCGCCACGGCGGTCCAGCTGACCACCCCGATGGCGATGGTGACGACTTGCAAGGAAGCGCCGAACAGCGCGACGATGACCATCGAAAACAACAGTGTCGGCAAGACTTGAAAAAACTCGGTAAAGCGCATCAGGACTTCTTCGACCCAGCCACGGTAGAACCCGGCCGAGGCGCCGATGGTAACGCCGATGCCGACGCTCATCAGGGCCGCCGACAGGCCAATCGCCAAGGACACGCGGGCGCCGTAAAATAGGCCGGCCAGGATATCCCGGCCCAAATAATCGGTGCCTAACAGAAAGCCATCGGCGCCCGGGGGCGAGAACGGCGCCCACACCATTTCATAAGGGTCGTCGCTGTACAGCGGCGGACCGATTACCGCCGCCGCCACGATCAGCAACAACACCGCCAAGGCGCCGACGGCGGCGTGATTTTTCAAAAACATCCGCGCGACTTCGCGCAGCGGGCCACTGGCGGCCTCGACCGCTGGGGCGTCAAGCTTGACCTCGGCCATTAGTTGACCCCGCTTCGAATGCGCGGATCGATCAGCCGCAAGGCCAAATCGGTTAGCAGATTGGCCACCACCACCACCAGGGACGAGAAAAACAGGATGCCGAGGATGGTTGGCGTGTCGCGCGCGATAATCGACTGCAGGGCCAAGGTGCCAAGACCGGGCCAGGAAAACACCGTCTCCACCAAGACCGCGCCCGAAACCACCGCCGAGAACTGCAACCCGGCCAAGGTGACCACCGGATTCAAGGCGTTTTTAAGGGCGTGTTTGACGACCACCTGGCGGTCGGACAGCCCCTTGGCGCGGGCCGTGCGGATATAGTCGGAGCCCAGCACTTCCAGCATGCTGGCCCGGCACAGGCGGCTATACAGCGCCAAAAAGATCGACGCGAGGGTGATCGTCGGCAGCACCAAATGGTGGGCGACGTCCACCATCTTAACCCAGGCGCCGCCGTCGATGGTGACATCCTGCATGCCGGCCACCGGGAATAGCGGCACCAGCAAGGAAAAAGCGATCAACAGCATGATGCCGGTCCAAAACACCGGCGCCGAAAAGCCGAACAGGGCCAACAAGGTGACCGCGTGGCTGGTCAAGCCATTGGGCCGGCGCGCCGCCACCACACCTAGCAGCACGCCGACGAAAATGGCCAAAATCTGTGCCGAGACCACCAGCAACAAGGTTGCCGGGACACGCTCGGCCAAGAGCGAGACCACCGAGGTGTTAAAGAAATACGAGTATCCGAGGTCTAGTTGCACGACGTTCCACAGATAGCTCACCAATTGTTCCCAAACCGGCCGATCAAGACCGTAGGAGCGGCGAATTTCGGCCATCACCTCGGCATTGGCGCCGCCCATGTCGCCGGCGATGGTGTCGGCGATGTCGCCGGGCGCCAGGTACATCAGGGCGAAGTTGAGAACCAAAACCGCCAGCAGCAAAATCAAGGCGTAGCTGATCCGCTGCACGATCATCCAAAGGGTGTTCATTGTCGCGCGTCACCGAACCGGTCGGGGGCAATGGCGGGAGGTCTCACTCGCTGAGGCCTCCCGGCGGCGTCACTTCAAGTAAAGTTGGTCCAGCGGCGAGCAAGTGGCCCAAATGCCGCGCGGCGCGTTCCCGACCTTACTCGAATAGATCGTGTGGTAGGGCAGGGTGTAGGACCAGTAAACCGGCAATTCCTTGGCGACAATGTGCTGGAACTTGGCATATAGCGCCTTGCGCTTGGCCGGGTCGCTCTCACGGCCGGCCTGGTTCAGAATATCGTCGACGCCGGCGTTCTCATATTGCTGGGTATTGGACCAGATCACGCCCTTTTTAATGTTCGTCGATAAATAGGTGCGATGCACCCCGATCACCGGGTCACCCCAGTTGAAGACCACATCCCAGGTCATGTCGAAATCATGGTTGGAAATCCGCTTGGCCCAGGACGGGAAGTCGGGCGCGGCGCGGACCGCCAGATCGATGCCGATTTTTTTCAACTGCGGCTTGAGGTATTCCGCCGGCGCTTTGATCGATTGCCAGCCGAAATCGACGGTCAGCTTAAAGCGCATGCCGTCGCTGCCCCGTTTATAGCCGGCGTCGTCGAGAATTTTATTGGCCTTGTCGATGTCCAGGTCATAGGCCGGCACGCTCGGATCGTAAAACGGGCTGTCCGGATGGATGCCGGTCAAGGCCGCCTGTGAGGTGCCGAGGAAGATCGCCTTGACGATGAAGTTACGGTCAATGGCGTGGGCGATGGCTTGGCGCACCCGCACGTCGCTGATCGGCTTGCGCTTGGTGTTGAAGGCCAGCCAGGCGATTGGCCCGATCGCGCCATAGCCCTGTGGCGTCGCCGAGATGTTGGCGTTTTTCTTCAGACGGGCGATGTCGCGCGGGTTTTGTTCAAAGGCGCTCAGGTGCACTTCGCCGTTCTCCACGGCGATGGTGCGGGCCGAGCCATCCTTGATGATGCGCATGACGATCTTGTCGAGATAGGGGCGGCCGTCGATGAAGAAATCGTCGTTTCGCTCAAGGATGATGTGCTGGTCGCGTTTGAACTCGACCAGTTTAAAGGGGCCCGAGCCGACCACATTCTCGGCGTTTTGCGGATGCTTCTTGGGGTCCTGTCCGTCGCCGTAGACATGCTCCGGAATGATCGGCAGCAATTGCGAGGACATCGCCAAAAGCAGCGCCGGGTGCGGCTGCGACAATTTCAGGACGGCCACATGCGGGTCACTGGTGTCGAC
>NZLB01000148.1 GCA_002694075.1 Nisaea sp. | reverse complement strand
TCTGCATGACGGGCGTGCCCGCACGGTGCTGGAGGCGATCCTCTGGCATGGCGGTGAGGCGACAGCGGCGCGGACTGCCGTGACCGCGCTCTCGGCCCCCGACCGCGAACACTTGTTGGCTTTTCTCACCTCCCTTTAGCGCCACACCGCCATCGACAGCGACGCCGGCGGCGGGCTAGGCTTCCCGCCGGTTGGGCGGCGACTGGCCGCCACCGATCGACGAGGGGGGAAAGAGATGAGCAAACCGGTTTGCCTGGTCACCGGCGTCGGCATGGAACATGGCACCGGCGCCGAGATCGCCCAACGCTTTTCGACCGGCGGCTACCGTGTCGCGATGCTGGCGCGCGACGGCGATAACCTGCGCGCACTGGCGGCAAAATATGATGACGCCGTGGCCTACCCCTGCGATGTTGGCGATCTGGCCACCCTCGATGCCACCATCGCCCAAGTGACCGCCGACATGGGCGCGCCGGCGGTGGTCATCCACAATGCCGTCAGCGCCACCCGCGGCCCCTTGCTGGACCAAGACCCAGCCGATCTCGAACGTAATTTCCGTGTCAACACCACCGCGCTTCTGCATTTGGCGCAGGCCACCTTGCCGGCGATGGTGGCCGCCGGGCGCGGCTGTCTGCTGGTGACCGGCAACACCTCGGCGACGCGCGGCAAGGCCCATTGGGGGTTCTTTGCCTCGACCAAGGCGGCGCAGCGTATTTTGGCCGAGGCCATCGCCCGGGAGTTCGGCCCGCAAGGCGTGCACGTCGCCTATTTCATGATCGACGCGTCCATCGATACGCCGCGCACCCGCCCCGCGATGGCGGCCGGCAAGCCCGATGACTTCTTCGCCAAACCGGCGGCCATCGCCGAGGAGATGTTCCATGTCGCTCACCAGGACCGCTCGACCTGGTCGTTCCTGGTCGAACTGCGCCCGTTTGGCGAGACCTGGTGACGGCATCTGTTTTCTGCCATAACCGAGCCTTAAGACATTGGGAGATAATCCATGGCCGTGATCCGCCATTCCTTTACCGCGCGTCCCATCCCCGCCGATTTGCTGGCCCGCTGGCGGCAGGTGCCGCCAGCCATCGCCGGCGACTGTCTCAACCGTGACCACTGCATGACCGGCCGTATCGCGCCACTGGCACCGGGCATGGCCATCACCGGACCGGCCCGCACGGTGACCCCGATGGCCGGCGACAACGCAGCGATTCACGTGGCCATCGCCCTGATCGAGCCAGGCGATGTTTTGGTCATCGGCGGCGGTGGCGACATCAATATCGCGTTGATCGGCGGGATCATCATGGAATGCGCGAAAGGACGCGGAATCGGTGGGGTGGTGATCGACGCCGCCGTGCGCGACGTCGCCGAGTTGCGCGCCTTGGGGGTGCCGGTATTCGCCGCCGGGGCCACGCCGCGCGGCCCGCACAAGGGGTTCGGTGGTGAGATCGACGCGCCGGTGGCCTGCGGCGATGTGGTGGTCACACCCGGCGATTTGATCCTCGCCGACGATGACGGCGTGGCGGTGGTGCCGGCCGCGCGAATGGTCGATTTAATCGACGCCTGCGAGGCCAAACTGGCCGACGAGGCGGCGGCGATTGAGAAGATTCGCGCCGGTACCACCACCGTCGAATTACAAGGTCTGGAAATTCCCGCGCCTATTTGACGGCGGGCTTACGCTTTGCGGCCGCTGTTGGCGAGCAACAGCGCGCCCACCACCACCGCCGCACCCAGCGACTGGAGAAAAGTCAAACGCTCGCCCAGGAAGACGAAGGCGATGGCGATGGTCAATAACGGCTCCAAATTGCTGAACGAAGCGCTGCGCACAGGCCCAAGACGGGCGATGGTCTCATAAAGAGCGGTTAAGCCGACGAAATAAGCGATACCGGCGCCGGCCGCGCCGATCCACCCGGTCGAACTGGCCGGCCATTGGTGGTCGCCGACGATCAGCGCGGTGGTGATGAAAATTATCCCGGCCGAACAGATCACCGTCAGGGAAACCGACGGGCTGGGCACAAAGCGCGACAACCGACGGGTGATCAAAAACCCGCAGGCAACGGCGATACCGGCGGCCAAGGCCAAAGCCATGCCGCGTGGATCGGCGGCCTCGAAACTAACGCCGAAAACCAGCACCAAACCGGCGAAAGCGATCAAAAACCCAAGTCCGCCGCGCAGGGACACCCGCTCCATCCCCAGAACATGGGTCAGCACGCCGACCAAAATCGGAAAACAGAAAAAGATCAGCGAGGCCAGTCCCACCTGGATATAGCGAACCGAGGTCATATACCCGAAAGACGCGATCAACGTGATGACCGTTAACGCCATAAGCGAGCGCCAATAAGGTGCCAGCCCGCGCACCCGCCAGCCGAAAATTCTCGCCGCCATAAGCATGCCGGCGATGGCCACGGAAAACCGGATCAGTTGAAACGTCAGGGGGTCGATACCGTCGGCAAAGGCTAAACGCGCGAAATTCGGCGCCGAGGCGAAAAAGGTGATCATCACCGCCGCCAAGGCATAGCCGATCCGCAGATCACCGGAACGGACGATGGGTGGCGGCACGGCCGCGGGCGGGGTTTCGGACATGGCCGCGAATCTAGGCGCCCAAGCGGCGGTTTACCATTTCAATTTGGCCGCGGTTTATTCCGCCTTTTTCGAGGCCGCCCGGCGCCGCGTGCCACTTTTCGGCGCGGCTTTAGGCGCCGCCTTGGCGGCCGGTTTGGCGCCCGTCTCAAGGGCCGTCAGACGCGCGGCCAGGGCTTCATTCTCGGCGCGCGCTTTTTCGGCCATCAGGCGGACCGCCTCGAATTCCTCGCGGCTGACCAGGTCACGATCGGTCAAAAACCGCTCAAACTGTTGGCGCACCAGAGCTTCGATTTCCTGGCGCATGCCGGTGGCGACGGCGACGGCGCCATTGGCCACGCGGGCGAGATCGTCGAAAATGCGGTTGGGGCTTTGCATGGGCCAATCCTCCACGGGTTGCCTCCATGATATGCGCTTTGGGCGGCGCGAAAACAATCCCCAAGCCGCGAACCGCTTTCCGCATTTCCGGCGATGGTGTAAAAGATGGCGGCCGAGCACAGGCGCGGCGGCGAGGGAGAGGAAGCATGATCGTGGTCACCGGCGGCGCCGGCTTTATCGGCTCCAACCTGATCGCCGCCCTGAGCGCCGCCGACCATCAGGTGGCGGTCGTCGACCGCTTTGGCGAGGACGCCAAATGGCGCAATCTGGCCAAGCATGAGTTGGCGGCGGTGGTCGCGCCAGAGGATTTGTTCACGTTTATCGACCGCCACGCCGCCGATATTGAGATGATTTTTCACATGGGCGCGATTTCGGCGACCACCGAGCGCGACGTCGATCTGATCCTACGCACCAATTTCCAGCTTTCCCTGGCCCTATGGGACTGGTGCGCGCGCCACCAAGTGCGCTTCGTCTATGCCTCGTCGGCGGCGACCTATGGCGACGGCGAAAACGGCTTCGCCGATGACGAGGACCCGGTTTCCCTGGCCCGGTTGCGCCCAATGAACCCCTATGGTTGGTCGAAGCATTTATTCGACCGGCGCGTCGCGCGGCTGGTCGCCGAGGACCGCCCGCGACCGCCGCAATGGGCCGGGCTGAAGTTTTTCAATGTTTATGGCCCGAATGAATATCATAAGGGCGGACAGATGAGCGTGGTCGCCCAATTGCAGCCGAAAATCGCCAATGGCGAGGCGGCGGTACTGTTCAAATCCCATCGCGCCGGCATTCCCGACGGCGGCCAGAGGCGCGACTTCATCTGGGTTGGCGACTGTGTCGATGTGATGATGTGGCTGCGTGACAGCCCGGCGGTCAACGGCCTGTTCAATGTCGGCACCGGCCAGGCGCGAAGTTTCGCCGATTTGGCGACGGCGATTTTCGCCGCCGCCGACACGGCCCCGCGAATCACCTATGTCGATACGCCCGAGGCGATCCGCGACAAATATCAATATTTCACCGAGGCCCGCATAACGCGCTTGCGAGCGGCCGGTTATCCCGGCCCATTCACCCCGTTGGAAGAAGGCGTCCGCCGCTACGTGCGTGACTTCCTGGCCACCGACGATCCCTACCGCTAGGCCAATGCTGCCGGTCATCGCCTTTCCCGCCATCGACCCAATCGCCCTGCAATTGGGACCGCTGGCGATCCGCTGGTACGCGTTGGCCTACATCGCCGGGATTTTGCTCGGCTGGCGCTACGCCAGTTGGCTGGCCGGGCGGCGCGGCGCGGCGATCCCACCACAGGCGTTCGACGATTTCGTGATGTGGGCGACCCTCGGCATTATCCTCGGCGGCCGTCTCGGCTATGTGTTTTTTTACAAACCCTTTTATTTCCTCGCCAACCCGGCCGAGATCATCATGGTGTGGCAGGGCGGCATGGCCTTCCATGGCGGCTTGCTCGGTGTGGTGGCCGCGACCTGGTGGTTTACCCGCCGCCGGGGTTTGAGCTTTCTCAGCCTTGCCGACCTGGTCTGCGCGGCGGCGCCGATTGGCTTGTTTTTCGGCCGTATCGCCAATTTCATCAACGGCGAGCTGTGGGGCCGACCGAGCGAGGTGGCCTGGGCCATGGTGTTTCCCCACGCCGGCCAGCTACCGCGTCACCCCAGCCAGCTTTACGAGGCCGCGTTGGAAGGTCTGCTGCTGTTCGCGGCGCTGGCGGCGCTGGCCCGCCGCGATGCCATCCTGGCGCGGCCGGGCCTGCTCAGCGGGGTGTTTTTCCTCGGCTATGGTCTGACCCGAAGCGCCGCTGAATTCTTCCGCGAACCGGACGCGCATCTTGGCTTTTTGATGGGCGGCGCGACGATGGGTCAAATTCTATCGATTCCCATGATCCTTTTCGGGGCGGCCTTGATCCGCCACGCCCAGCGCCAACCGACAACCCATGGATGACGGTTTAAGCGCCCTTTTGCGCCAACGCATCGCCGCCGAGGGGCCGCTGTCCCTGGCCGATTACATGGCCGCCTGTCTGGGTGATCCGCACTTTGGCTACTATATGACGCGCGACCCGTTGGGCCGGGGCGGCGATTTCATCACGGCGCCCGAGATTTCACAGATGTTCGGCGAATTACTTGGCCTGTGGGCGGTCGACACCTGGCACAAAATGGGTGCGCCGGCGCCACTCCACCTGGTCGAACTGGGCCCCGGTCGCGGCACTTTGGCCAAGGACGCGCTGCGCGCCGCCGCCGGGGCGCCGGCCTTCGCCGCCGCCGCCCAGCTGCATTTGGTGGAAACCAGCCCACCCCTGCGCGCCGCCCAAGCCGCCGCCCTTGGTGACCGGCCGTGCTGGCATGACACCCTGGCCAGCGTACCGAAAGGGCCCGCGATCATCCTGGCCAATGAATTTCTCGACGCCTTGCCGATCCACCAGTTTGAATTTGATGGCGACGCCTGGCGAGAGCGGCGCGTCACCTGGGCGGACGGCCGTTTCGCCTGGACCCTGACGCCGGCGTCGGCGGCCGAAAGTGCCCAGTTGAACGCCCGACCGGGCACGCCGCGCGCCGGCACGGTGAGCGAATTGGCGCCAGCCGCCGGCGCCATCGCCGGCGCCATCGCCGGCCGCGCCAAAGACGCGGCGACGGCCGCCCTGTTCATCGACTATGGTCCCGCCGAGAGTGCCCATGGCGACAGTTTCCAGGCGGTGCGAAACCATCGTCCGGTCGACCCCCTGACCATGCCGGGCGCCGCCGATCTTACCGCCCATGTCGATTTCGCGGCCTTCGCCGCCGCCGCCACTGGCGGCGGGGCCACCGCCCACGGGCCGATTAGCCAGCGTGCCTTTCTAACCGTTCTTGGTTTGCCGACCCGCGCCGACCGGTTGGCGGCTGGCAACCCGGACCAGGCCGCGGCCGTCGCGGCGGCACAACATCGCTTGATCGATCCGGCCGAAATGGGCATCTTGTTCAAAGTCTTGGCGATCACCTCGCCGGGGCTCGCCACGCCGGCGGGTTTCGCCGACCCGGCCTCGGCGCCCGCGCACAACCAGAGGCGGCCAAACCCGTGATTGAGGTCGACGCGTTTCCCGGTGAGCCGATCCGCCACGCCTTTCACACCCGCCAGGGCGGCGTCAGCGGCGGGATTTACCAATCGCTGAACTGCGGTTTTGGCTCCGCCGACCGGGCCGACGACGTCGCCGCCAACCGGGCCCGCGCGATGGCCGCCATGGACCTGCCGGCGAACACGCTCTTTACCTGTCATCAAATCCATTCCCGCGAGGTGGCGACCCTCGATCGGCATCCCGGCGACGCCAGGATCAAGGCCGACGCCATGGTGACCCGCATGCCCGGCCTAGCGCTGGGTATTTTGACCGCCGATTGCGCGCCTTTGCTGTTCGTCGATCCGGCCGCGGGGGTGATCGGCGCGGCCCATGCCGGCTGGCGCGGCGCCTTGGCCGGGGTCGCCGAGGCGACCGTCGCGGCGATGATCGCATCGGGCGCGCGCGGCGACCAAATCCACGCCGCCATCGGCCCCTGCATCGGCCCCGCCTCCTATGAGGTCGGCCCGGAATTCCCCGGCCCCTTCCTGGCTCAAGACCATTCCAACACGATGTTTTTCGTGCCCGCCGCACGGGCCGGGCATTTCATGTTCGACCTCGGCGGTTATCTGAAGACGCGACTGGGCATGCTCAACCTGGCCGCGGTTCATCGCTTGACGCACGACACCTGCGGCGATCCCGACCAGTTTTTCAGCTATCGGCGCGCGGTCATCCATGGCGAGGGCGACTATGGTCGGGCGCTTTCGGTAATCGCCCTGGCGGCGGCGTGAGGCGGACCATGCCCTATCTTTACATCATGCTGTTCGCGACCATTCTGTTCGGCCTTGGAACCTGTGTCTTGGTCATCTAAGCACCGCTGGGTGCGCGCCGGCGGCGGTGCCCTGATAGCGCTGGCGATCGCCGCCTGTGGGCAGGTGCCGCAGCCGTTCCAACCCAGCCTGGCGGCCAAACAACACGGCCCCATCGCGCCGGCGCCCCAGGCCGCCGGTGTGCGAGTCCTGCCGGTGGTCGGCGTCGACCCACGGCGCGGTCGGCGGGTGGCCCGCCAGTTGGTGGCGCTGATCCGCGAGGCGGGCCTGCCGGCCGATGTCGATATCGGCAACCCGGCGAGTTTCCTGGTCACCGCCTTCGCCCAAGCGGCCACCGATGGCCAACATGTGGCGATTGACTGGTTCTTGGACCGACCGGACGGCGCCAACCTGATCGAACGCCGTCAGTTATGGCCCTTGTCCAGCGATCCGGCCGAGGATTCGACGGCCAGCCTGCGCGCGCGCCTGGCGCCGATCGCCGAGGCCATGATCACGGTTATGCAACCGGTCGGCAGCCAACCCCCGGCGCGGCTGGCGCTGGGCGATATCGACGGCATGGACGCGCGGGACGGCGGCATCCTGGCGGCCGCCCTGGGGCGGGCACTGACGGCCCATGGGTTCCGCGTGTTGCCGCAGACGGCGACGGTCGATTACTTCATCACCGCCGAGGTGTCGCTGGGCCCGGTCCAGGGCCTTCACCGGCGCCTGGGCCTCAGTTGGGCGGTGTTCGACGACCACGGCCGCGCCGTGGGCAAGGTCGACCAAAGCAACCCGGTGGCGATCCAGCGGCTCAGCCAATCGTGGCCGTCACTGGCCCGCGACATCGCCGCCGCGGCGGTGCCCGGCGTGCGCCAATTGCTTGCCCAAGCGGCGGCCGCGGCGGCGGCCCAGTAACCGTGTTAGCGCTTGCCTCGGCGACGCACCGATTGTTACAGTCCAGCGTCTTTCAAGGGAGCCCCGCCCCACCCACGGGAGCGCGGCCGGCAAGATATCAGGGCGGGACATGGACAATATCCGAATGAAAATCTTGGCCGGTAACTCCAACCGGCCACTTGCCGAGGCTATTTCGGCCTATCTCAACCGCCCGCTCGCCAAAGCCGATATCCGGCGTTTCGCCGATATGGAAATTTTCGTCGAAATTCATGAAAACGTCCGCGGCGAGGACGTTTTCGTGATCCAGTCGACCTCGCATCCGGCCAATGACAACTTGATGGAATTGCTGGTCACCTTGGATGCCTTGAAGCGCGGATCGGCGCGCCGTATCACCGCCGTAGTGCCCTATTACGGCTATGCGCGACAGGACCGCAAGTCGGGTCCGCGAACGCCGATTTCAGCCAAGATGGTGGCCAATTTGATCACCACCGCCGGCGCCGACCGAGTCCTGACCATCGATCTGCACGCCGGCCAGATCCAGGGGTTTTTCGACATCCCCACCGACAACCTGTTCGCCGCGCCGGTGTTCTGCGAAGACATCGCCGCCCGGTACGCCGGCGAGGAAGTGATGATGGTGTCGCCCGATGTCGGCGGCGTTGTGCGCGCCCGCGCCTTGGCCAGCCGCCTGGACGCCGATTTGGCGATCATCGACAAGCGGCGCGAGCGGGCCGGCGTGTCGGAGGTGATGAACATCATCGGCGATGTCAGCGGCCGGCGCTGCATACTGGTCGACGACATCGTCGATTCCGGCGGCACCCTGTGTAACGCCGCCGAAGCCTTGATGGAAGCCGGCGCGGTCTCGGTCGACGCCTATATCACCCATGGCGTGCTCTCCGGCGGGGCGGTGGCGCGGATCACCTCCTCGCCGCTCGCCTCCCTGGTCACCACCGATAGCATCGAGGCGACGGCGGCGGTGCGGGTGGCCCACAATATCCGCCAGATTTCAGTGGCCCCCTTGTTGGGCGAGGCGGTGCGCCGGATCAGCGAGGAGCGCTCGGTTTCCAGCCTGTTCGGCTAAGCCGCGCCGGAGCGCACGAAAGAACTGGAAATTTCCGTCCAGAACCGGTAGGAAAGCGCGCCCGTGCGACGGGCCCGAGCCGGCACCCCTGGAGGCCGGTTGACCATCGGCCGCGCCAGCGCGGCCGTCAGCCAAGGAGCAGTCGATGAGCGACACCATTGAATTAAGCGCCGCGTTGCGCGACCGGGTCGGTAAGGGGTCCGCCCGCGCCAGCCGCCGCGAGGGCCAAGTCCCGGCCGTTATTTACGGCGATAAAAAACCGCCGCTTTCGATCTCGGTCGAAAGCAAAATCCTGGAACGGCTGTTTAATCAAAGCGGCTTTTTCACCCATATCTTCGAGATCGACGTGGACGGCAAAAAACACCGCGCCCTGGCCCGTGACGCCCAATTGCATCCGGTCAAGGACACCGTCATGCATGTCGATTTCCTGCGCGTTTCGGCCCGCACTCAAGTGACCGTCGAGATTCCGGTGGTGTTCTTGAACGAAGACACCTGTCCGGGGATCAAAACCGGTGGCGTGTTGAATATCGTGCGCCGCGCGATTGAGGTGACCTGCCCGGCCAACGCCATTCCCGAGAGCATCGAACTCGATCTCGGCGCGGTTCAAGCCGGCGAAAGTGTGCATATCAGCGCCGTCACCTTGCCGGATGGGGTGGTCCCGACCATCACCGACCGTGACTTCACGGTGTGCAGCATCGCCGCGCCAAGCGGCGGCGGCGGCGGCGAGGCCGAAGAGGCCGAGACCGGCGAGGATGCGGAAAAAGACGCCGAGAGCTAACACCTGGCGCCGAGGATAAGGGAAGCGCAGATGTTGTTGTTCGTCGGCCTCGGCAATCCCGGCCCCAAATACAGCCAGAACCGGCACAATGTCGGCTTCATGGCGCTTGACGAGATCGCGCGCCGCCATGGCTTCCCAGCGGCGCGCAACCGTTTTCAATCAACCCTCAGCGAGGGCCGCATCGCCGGCCAACGCGTTTTGCTGCAAAAGCCCGAGACGTTCATGAACGAATCCGGTCAGGCGGTCGGCGCGGCCCTGCGGTTTTTCAAATTGCCGGTTTCGGCGGTTACCGTCTTCTACGACGATCTCGATCTCAAACCCGGCAAGGTCAAAGTCAAAACCGGCGGCGGCGCGGGTGGCCATAACGGCCTGCGCAGTTTGGACGCCCATATCGGCAATGGCTATCAACGGGTGCGCATCGGTATCGGCCATCCGGGCGACAAATACGCGGTGATGAACTATGTGCTTCAGGATTTCGCCAAGGCCGAGCGCGACGGTTGGCTGGCCGACCTGTTGCCGGCCCTCGCCGACGAGGCCGCGACCTTGATCGCCGGCGACAGCGGCCGGGTGATGAGCCGGTTGGCCCACGCGGTGTTCCCGCCACCACCGAAAGCGGCCACGCCGCCAGCTGAGGAGACGGCGGCAGACGCGGCCGAACCGGCCGCCGCGGCGCCGGCCGCGCCAACCACCTTGGCCGCCGCCTTTGGCACCGCCGCACGCCTGGCGAGCGGCAAACAGGAGGACCAAAATGGGTTTTAAGTTGGGCATCGTCGGCTTGCCGAATGTCGGCAAATCGACCCTTTTCAACGCCCTGACAGCGACCGCCGCGGCCGAGGCGGCGAACTATCCGTTTTGCACGATTGAGCCGAATACCGGCCGTGTCGCCGTGCCGGACCCGCGTTTGGACACCTTGAGCGAATTGGGACAATCCGCGAAAACCATCCCGACCCAAATCGAGTTTGTCGATATCGCCGGCTTGGTGCGCGGCGCCAGCCAGGGCGAGGGCCTTGGCAACCAATTCCTCGCCCATATCCGCGAAGTCGACGCCATCGCCTATGTGCTGCGCTGTTTTGAATCCGATGACATTACGCATGTGGAAGGTGACGTCGACCCGATCCGCGACGCCGAAACCGTCGAAACCGAATTGATGCTGGCCGACTTGGACAGCCTGGAGCGGCGCGTCGACGCGGCCGGCAAAAAGGCCCGCGCCAAAGACAAGCAGGCGCTACAGGAAATGCCGGTGATGACCCGCATTCTCGAGGCCTTGCGCGAGGGCCGGCCGGCGCGGGTGATCACCGATTGGAGCCGTGAGGAACGGGTCATCGTCCGTCGCCTGCAACTGCTGACCACCAAGCCGGTCCTTTATGTCTGCAATGTCGATGAGGAGAGCGCCGCCGACGGCAACGCCTTAAGCGCGCGCGTGGCCGAACGGGCCGCCACCGAGGGCGCCGAAACGGTGATCATCTCGGCGGCGATCGAGGCGGAAATCTCACAATTGCCGTCAGTCGAGGAAAAACAGGAATTTCTCGACACCCTCGGCCTGGCCGAGGCCGGATTGGCCCGCCTTATCGCCAGCGGCTATCGCCTGCTCGACCTGATCACCTTTTTCACGGTCGGGCCGAAAGAGGCGCGGGCCTGGACGGTGCGCCGCGACGCCACCGCGCCGCAGGCGGCCGGCGTCATCCATTCCGATTTCGAACGCGGTTTCATTCGCGCCGAAACCATCGCCTACACCGATTTCGAGGCCCTGGGCGGAGAACAAGGCGCCAAGGACGCCGGCAAGATGCGGGTGGAAGGCGCCGAGTATTTGGTGCAGGATGGCGATGTGTTTCACTTTCGTTTCAACGTTTAATCCGCCCGCCGCCAGGGGCAATCACCAGGTGAATTGAGGGGTCGTTCATGTCCGAGGTCATTCAATTAACGGCGCAGGATGGGCATCAATTCGATGCCTATCTGGCCCAACCGAAGGAAAAACCGGTTGGCGGCTTGGTCGTCATTCAAGAGATTTTCGGGGTGAACGCGCATATTCGCGGCGTTGCCGACAGTTACGCCGCCGCCGGCTATTTGACCATCGCGCCAGCCATGTTCGACCGTATCCGCCCGCATATCGAACTGGGCTATGAGGAAGCCGATGTCAAAGCCGGCCTTGAGTTCAAAGGCCAGGTCGCCCCGGAACAGGCGATGCTTGATCTCGGCGCGGCGGTGGCCGCGGTCGCCGCCGCCGGCAAGGTTGGGGTGGTCGGCTATTGCTGGGGCGGGTTGCTGACCTGGCTGGCCGCGACGCGGGTTGCCGGCATCGCCGCCGCCTCGTCCTATTATGGCGGCGGCATCGTCAATTTCGTCGAGGAAGAGCCGAAATGCCCCGTAATCTTCCATTTCGGCGAGCAAGACCACGCCATTCCGATGGACCAAGTCGAAACCATCCGCGCCCGCCAAAGCGGTAGCGAGGTTTTTGTCTATCCGGCCGGCCATGGTTTCAACTGCGATCAACGCGGCAGTTATGAGGCCACCTCGGCCGGCATCGCCCGCGATCGTACCCTCGATTTCCTCAGCCAGCACATCGGTTGATTCCAGTCACTCCGAAAACAGGAGTATGACGATGTCAGCGATGATGTCGGAGCCCGCCCAGCCAAGGTGGAAAACCCCCGAGCTGGCGATCATCGCCGGCTGCCTGATCGCCTTGATCGGTTTCGGGGTCCGCAGCGGCTTTGGGTTTTTCCTTGAGCCGATGACCGCCGATCTTGGCTGGGACCGGCAAACCTACGGTCTGGCCATGGCGATCCAAAACATCGCCTGGGGAATTGGCGTGCCGGTCGCCGGTATTTTCGCCGACCGCTTCGGCCCAACCCGTGTGTTGATCGTGGGCGCGGTGATTTATTTCGCCGGCATTATCGGCATGGCCGACGCCACCAGCCCCCTGGGACTGCACCTCACCGGCGGCGCTTTGACCGGGCTGGGCGTGGCTTTCACCGCCTTTTCTTTGGCGCTGGCGGCGATGGCCAAAGTGGTCGCGCGCGAACGCCGGCCCATGGTGCTCGGCCTCGGCATGGCGGCGACCTCGCTTGGACAGGTGATTTTCTCACCGATTACCCAAGGTTTTATCCAAAGTTATGGTTGGAACGCCACGCTGGTACTGCTGGCGGCGGCGGCCCTGGCGATCATGCCGCTGGCCTGGGCGTTACCCGCCGGCGCGGTCACCGACGAACCGGAAACCGCCGAGCAGACCACCGGCGAGGCGATCAGCGAGGCGATGGGCCACCGCGGCTATGTGCTGCTGACCGTTGGCTTTTTTGTCTGCGGCTTTCATGTCACCTTCATCGGCATTCATCTGCCGGCCTATGTCAGCGACCTTGGCTTGGCGCCCTATGTGGCGGCGGCGTCACTGTCGCTGATTGGGTTGTTCAACATCATCGGCTCGTTCGCGGCCGGACTGTTCGGCACCTATTGCTCAAAAAAGAACAGCCTTAGCGTGATTTATTTCCTGCGCGCGGTGACCATCACCGCCCTCATGTTCGCGCCCAAGACTGAGGTCAACGTGCTGCTGTTCGCCGGCGCGATGGGCTTGTTATGGCTGTCGACGGTGCCCCTCACCACCGCCATCGTCGGGCAGATTTTCGGCGTGCGCTACCTCGCGACCTTGTTCGGCTTCGTGTTTTTGAGCCACCAAGCCGGCAGTTTCCTGGGCGTATGGCTGGGCGGCTATCTCTACGATGTTTACGGCTCTTACGACGCGGTTTGGTGGGCTGGCGTCGCGCTCGGCCTGTTCGCCGCCGTGGTGCATTTGCCGATTGACGAAAAACCACTGGTACGGACCGCCGCACCGGCGTAGGCGGTCAAAGGACGCGGTAAATTTAGCGGCCGGCACTTGGCGGCGGGGGCCAGGCAAACCATTTGGTAGGCCATCCGCATTCGCCATGGAGCGCCGAGATGTTAAAAACTCCCCTGCACTTGTTCGCCGCCGCTTTTGCCCTGGCCGCCGTGCTACACGCCGCCGCCCCTGTCATGGCCGCCGGCAGCGGCGGCGACAGCTACGCCAGCGATGCCGAATCCGACGCGTATAAAGAAGGCCGCCAAGCGGTTGAAGCCAAACGTTTCGAACAAGCCGTCAAGATCTTTGCCCGGGTCACCGCCGACGAGCCGGACAACCCCGACGCCTGGAACCTTTTCGCCTTCAGCCTGCGCAAATTGAAACGCTTCGACGAAGCCGAGCGGCATTATCTAAAAGCATTGCGGCTGGATCCCCGTCATTTGGGCGCCAATGAATACCTGGGCGAACTTTATTTGCAGACCAATCGCCTGGCCAAGGCCGAGGAACGGCTGACGGTTCTGGACCGCGCCTGTTTGTTCGGCTGCGCGGAATACAGTGAACTGAAAACGGCGATCGAAGCGTTCAAGAAGACCGGAACCGTGCCCGGCGCGTGAGACCCTTAGGCGGCGTCGGCGCGGCGCCGCCTTTTATCGCCCGGCCGGCCGCTATCTTCCTCGAAAAGCGCGGTCAACTGATCCATCATTGTGCCGCCAAGCTGTTCGGCGTCGACAATGGTCACCGCCCGGCGATAATAGCGGGTGACATCATGGCCGATGCCGATGGCGATCAGCTCGACCGGCGAGCGGGTTTCGATATAGCGAATGACCTCGCGGAGATGGCGTTCGAGGTAATTACCGGGGTTCACCGAAAGGGTCGAATCGTCGACCGGCGCGCCATCGGAAATAACCATCAGAATGCGCCGCTCCTCGGGCCGGGCCAACAGCCGCTGGTGGGCCCACATCAAGGCCTCACCGTCGATATTTTCCTTCAAAATCCCTTCACGCAGCATCAGGCCAAGGGATTTGCGCGCGCGGCGCCAGGGGGCGTCGGCGGCTTTGTAGACAATATGCCTGAGGTCATTGAGACGCCCCGGGTTCGCCGGTTTGCCCGCGGCGATCCATTGTTCGCGCGCGCTGCCGCCTTTCCAAGCGCGGGTGGTGAAGCCGAGAATCTCGACTTTCACCGCGCAGCGTTCCAAAGTGCGTGCTAAAATATCGGCGCAAATCGCGGCGATGGAAATCGGCCGGCCCCGCATGGAACCCGAATTATCGATCAACAGCGTGACCACGGTGTCACGGAAATCGGTATCGTGCTCTAGCTTGAAGGACAGCGGCTGCAACGGTGTCGTGACCACCCGCGATAAGCGTCCGGCGTCCAAAATCCCCTCGTCCAGGTCAAATTCCCAAGAGCGATTTTGTTTCGCCATCAAGCGTCGCTGGAGGCGGTTGGCCAATTTGGCGATAACCCCCTGGAGATGCGCGATCTGCTGGTCCAGTAAGCCACGCAGACGCGACAGCTCGTCACTGTCACACAGGTCGGCGGCGGCAACCACCTCGTCGAATTCCGAGGTGAACGGCCGATACCCTTTGTCATTGCGGCCGTCGCCAGCCATCGGCGGTGGGCTGGGCGGCGCGCCCGGGGTGGTGGTTTCGTCATCGGCGCCGCCCGGCTCCATGTCCATATCCGAAATGTCGTCGGATTCCATGGTTTCGTCGCCGGCTTCCATTTCCGCCGTGGTCATTTCCGACTCATCGCCATCCTCGCTCATACCGCGGGTGCCGCTGTCGGCGCTGTCGTCGGAATCACCGCTGTCGTCGTCGCCTTCGCTGTCGTCGCTGTTATCGTCCGACATGCTGTCATCGCCAAGTTCAACGTCCAAATCGTCGATCAATTGGCGGGCGGCTTTGGCGAAGGCTTGTTGGTCACCCAACAGCGCGCGAAGTGAATTCAGATCTTCGGCGATCTTGGCACCGATCTCCGGCCGCCACAGATCGACCGCGGCGGCGGCCGCGGGCGGCGGCGGCATGCCGGTGAACGCCTCGCGGGTCAGCAAGCGGACCACATCCGACATCGCCACATCGCGCCGGTCGGTGACGCTTTCGAAGCCCTTGCGCTGATACTGGTCTTCCAGGATGACGGCCAAATTGCGGCCGACGCCCGGCCGATGGGCGGTGCCCAGGGCCTCGACCCGCGATTGTTCGACCATGTCGAAGATTTCCCGCGCCGATTGGCCGGAGGGCCGCAACTGGCTGTGCAGGCGCTCGTCATGGTGACGTAGTTTAATGGCCAGGTTGTCGGCCTCACCGCGGACCCGCGCGACGTCATCGCTATTGAGGTCGCGGGGCGGCGCCGGCAAGCGCGCGCGCTGCGCCGACAGGCCCGGGGTTTCGGCGCCAAAGGTGACGTCCAATTCCTCTTCCCCGGCCATTGTCCGCAGACAGCCGGCGGTCGCCCGTTTGAATTCTTCTACGCCTTCCTCGTCCTGCATGGTCGCCGCCCGATTCCGCGCTTATTCGGCGGCGACGGCGCTGCTTTCAGGCAGCTCAGCATCGAAACAGCGCTGGTAATACTCGGCGACGGTGGTGCGTTCGACCTCGTCGCATTTGTTGAGGAATGACAGTCGGAAGGCGAAACCCACATCACCGCCGAAAATTTCAGCGTTCTCGGCCCAAGTGATCACCGTCCGCGGCGACATCACGGTGGAGATGTCGCCATTCATGAAACCTGCACGGGTCAGCTCGGCGAGCGACACCATGGCCGCCAGTTTTTGGCGCCCCGCCTCGCTGTCGTAGCTGGGCACCTTGGCCAACACGATATTGGTCTCCGCCTCGTGCGGCAGATAGTTGAGCGTCGAGACGATGCTCCAGCGGTCCATCTGACCTTGGTTGATCTGCTGGGTGCCGTGATACAGGCCGGTGGTGTCGCCAAGACCGACCGTGTTGGCGGTCGCGAACAAACGGAAATACTTGTTTGGGTGCAGCACTTTGTTGGTATCCAGCAAGGTCAGCTTGCCATCCACCTCAAGCACTCGCTGAATCACAAACATGACATCGGCACGGCCCGCGTCGTATTCGTCGAACACCAAAGCGACCGTGTTCTGCAGCGCCCATGGCAGGATCCCCTCGCGGAACTCGGTGACCTGTTTGCTGTCGCGCAGGACAATCGCGTCCTTGCCGATCAAGTCAATCCGGCTGATGTGGCTATCCAGGTTGACGCGCACACACGGCCAGTTGAGGCGCGCCGCCACCTGTTCGATATGTGTCGATTTACCGGTGCCGTGATAGCCCTGCACCATTACCCGGCGGTTGCGCGCGAAACCGGCCAAGATCGCCAGGGTGGTGTCGTGGTCGAACAAATAGGCGTCATCGAAGGTTGGCGTGTATTCGCTGGGTTCGCTGAACGCCGGCACGGTCATGTCAACGTCGATCCCAAACACATCGCGCACATTCACCGTGGTGTCCGGTTGATCCAGGTGGTGCGCGGGTTTGCGTTCGTATTCATGTGCTTGGGCCATGGGGGATCCGTCCAGTGTTTAATCAAAGCGGTCGACACGGGTCGACCCAACGTGTGTGTGCCCTGGCCGCCTTAGCCCAAGGCCTTCTTCAAGGTGGTATAGGCGTCATTAATCAATTTCAAGCGTTCTTCTGCGTCGCGGTCGCCGCCGTTGGCGTCGGGATGAAACCGTTTGACCAACGACTTATAGCGCGCCTTCACCTCGTCAAGAGTAACCGGTGGCGACAGATCCATGATTTGCAACGCCTTTTCCTCGGCGCTTTGGACCCGCGGATGATGCCGCTCGGTCCGCTCGCCGCCGGCTTCCTCGCCTTCGAAAAAGTCGAAGGGGTCACGCACGCGCCAGCCACCGGACCCTTTGGCACCGGTGCCAAAAGGCCAGCTTGGCCGATTCCAGGTGGTCGCCCGGCGCACGTCGGCCTCGATCTCGTCCTCGCTCATGCCGGCGTAATAGTTCCAGGCACGATTGTATTCGCGCACATGATCGAGGCAGAACCAAAAATATTCATTCAACTGATTACGGCCTTTGGGCGCGCGAAATTCACCGGCCGACGTGCATCCGGGAACGTCGCAACGGCGCACCCCCGGCTCCTCGAAAGTTGAGCGCAAGGGGCTCATATCAATGCGTGGCCTGCTCATGGATTGAAGTATAGTGCGCTGGTTGGTGATTGGGAACCGACACGCCGCCTGGCGCAACTGAATCAACTGAAACAAAAGGATTATCGATGGCCGATAAGGTGAAAGCTACAATTGAACGCAAGCTGCGCGGCGCCTTCGCCCCCAGCGCCCTGGAAATCGTCGATGAATCCGAGTTGCACAAAGGCCATGCCGGATATCGCGCCGGCGGCGAGACGCATTTCCGCGTGACCATGGACAGCGACCGCTTCGACGGCCTGTCGCGCCTGGCCCGTCAGCGTCTGGTCCACGACGTGCTGGCCGACGAATTGGCCGGCCCTGTTCATGCCTTATCGTTGCGCCTTGAAAGTACGAACAAATAATCTTTTCAGCGAACTCACCTCAGAGTTTTAAAGCGGTTCTGGTAAATTAGATTTAAATCAAAATTCTACACTCAGATTTCGAAATGATACGATTACCGTGGTAGTTTTTGAACGATTTTTTACAATTTTTACTTGAGCCATATCTCTTAATATGCGCCTATGGGTTTGGTTTTAACATGCAAGGTGATGTTCCTGACACCTCTCGGCTGATTGGGCGCGGAGAAGGCAAGGTTTATCGCCGGTTTGCCAGCCGATGGGGCTTACCGTGACGTCGCTGAT
>NZLB01000147.1 GCA_002694075.1 Nisaea sp. | reverse complement strand
TTACGCGCGCCGCCGGCATGGCCGTTATTTGGCGCCGCGCGCGGCCAGCCAGGCGTTCGCTCTGACCGAGGCGTCGGCGATATCGGCCGCCGATAACTGGCTGGCGAAGGCTTTTTTCACCGCCGGATCGACCTCGGCCCCCAATCCCTCGGCGATCACCACCCACATGATTGCGGCTTCGAAGTTACGCGGGACACCGGGATGTTGGGCCAGCATGCGGCCGCGATTTAACGCGGCCATCGCTACTCCGCCGCGGGCCGCCCTGGCATAAAGGGCCAAGGCGCGTTTCGGCATCGCCGGGCCGCCGGCGTCACTCTCCAGCAACAACGCCAAATTGTAGGCCGCCGCCGCCACGCCGCGCCCGACAGCTTGCTCATACCAGCGTCGGGCATCGGCGGCGTCGACCGGCCCAACCAGACCCAAATGCGCCATCTGACCGAGTTTGAAAGCGGCCAGCCCGTTGCCTTGTTTCGCCGCCTTACGGTACCAAGCTTGCGCCGCGACGGGATTGGGGCGGGCGCCTTGAATGCCGCGTTCGAGGATCAGGCCCCAATAGAACTGCGCGGCGGGGTCGCCCTTCTCGGCCGATTTACGATACCACCGCATGGCGTCGCCATAGGTGCTCGGCACGCTGGCCCGATCACTCGCTAAAACCCCCGAGGCGCCATCCACGAGCCCAAGCTCCGCAACGAGAGCCAACATTGCAAGCCATTTGGTCATCTGACAGGCGTCCCTCCGCAGCTAAGCCGGGTTTGGCGCGACGCGCGGCTCACGGGCTCAATGGTCCGGCGCTGGCACCAGCTCGCGGGGGCGGGCCTCGATAGGCAACCAAGCGCCCGTACTCGCTGGCCGGCAGGGGCGCGGCGTAACACTCGACCCTGCCGAGCGTGCGGTAACAATAGGCGGGCTCGGTGCCTGCCGGCAGGGCGTTGGCGTTTTGCGCCCTGGGCCACGACACCTGGGGCAGACGCGCGCGCAAGGTGTCCAGTGCGCATCCCCCTAAAAACGTCGCGAGACCTAAAATAAGCAAAAACGAACGGATCATGCTGCTCGAGTACGTGAACGCCATCAGTCCGTTGGTTATAGCAAGTTTACACTTCCATGTCAGCGCGAAGCTCTCGCGGTAACGGTCAATGCACCGTTTTCAGCACATCTCCTAGGGTATCGACAATGAAATCGATCTCACGATTTTCGATGATCAATGGCGGCGAGACGGCGATAATGTCGCCGGTGGTGCGAATCAGCAGCCCCCGGTCAAAGCATTTTTGGAACGCTTCCATCGCCCGCGCGGTTGGCTTGCCGCTAATCGGCGCCAATTCGACTCCGCCAACCATTCCCAAATTGCGCACGTCGATGACATGGGGGTGGTCGGCCAACGAATGCAGGGCGTCCTCGAAATAGGGCGACAGGCCGGCGGCGCGCTGGAACAAATCATCTTCCCGATAGACCTCCAAGGTCGCGAGGCCGGCCGCCGCGGCGAGCGGATGACCGGAGTAGGTGTAGCCGTGAAACAGCTCGATGCTGCCGTCCGGCGCATCCATGAAGGCGTCGTAAATGCCTTTGCGCGCGAACACCGCGCCCATCGGGATGACCCCGTTGGTGATGCCTTTGGCGGTTGTGAATAAATCCGGTTTGACGCCGAAATACTCGGTCGCGAAACTGGCGCCGAGCCGGCCGAAACCGGTGATCACCTCGTCGAAGATCAATAAGATACCGTGTCGATCGCAGATTTCGCGCAGTCGCTTCAGATAGCCTTGCGGCGGCACCAAAACGCCGGTCGAACCAGCCAGCGGCTCGACGATCACAGCGGCGATGGTCGACGCGTCATGCAACGCCACCAGGCGCTCCAAATCGTCGGCCAAATGGGCCCCCCATTCCGGCTGCCCGCGAGTGAACGCGTTGTGCTCCAAACTATGCGTGTGCGGCAGATGGTCGGTGCCGCTCAGCAACGGGCCGAAGGTTTTGCGGTTATTAACGATGCCGCCGACGGAAATGCCGCCGAAGCCAACCCCGTGATAGCCGCGCTCGCGGCCAATCAAGCGGGTACGCGTGCCTTGACCGATGGCGCGCTGATAGGCCAAGGCGATCTTCAGCGCGGTATCGACCGACTCCGACCCGGAGTTGGTGAAGAACACCTGGTCGTAGCCGTCGATCATGGCCGTCAGTTTGGCGGCGAATTCAAACGCCAAAGGATGACCCAGTTGGAAAGACGGCGCGTAGTCCAGCGTTTCGACCTGTTTCTGGACAGCTTCGACAATGCGGCGTCGGCGGTGGCCCGCGTTGCAGCACCACAGACCGGCGGTGGCGTCCAAGACCTGGCGATTATCCTGGGTCTTGTAATACATGCCCTCGGCCTCAACGAAGAGCTTCGGGTTGGCCTTGAAATGTCGGTTCGCCGTGAACGGCATCCAATAAGGGTCGAGATCGTTGGGCATTTGCAAAGCGGTCGACATCGCCAATCTCCATCTGCTGAACGGGTCCAGTGTAAACAATGCCGGCCGGCGGCAAAAGCGGCGAGTTTCTATCGAGGGGCGACAATTTGTGCTAGTTGTAGTGCAAGTGATCTAGACCCCAGCCCCACCGTCGGTGATGTCCAAAACTCTGGTGCTGCAGCCCTTGCCCGGAATCGGCGATATGATTTGGCATTTGCCTCATATCGCCGCCATTGCCGCACAAACGCCCGCGGGCACGGTATCGTTGGCCGCGAAACCTTCCAGCCACGCCGACCAAATTCTCGCCGACGCCGCCCATATCGTCGACATACTGTGGCTGGAGCCACATCATACCCACGGCCCCCTTGGATTTTGGCGCTTGGCGCGCCATCTGCGCCCCTATGATTTTACCGAAGCATGGATTCTGCACGGTTCGCCCCGCTACGCCGCCGCTGCCGCCACCGCCGGCATTCCCCTTCGGCGCGGCTTCGGGCTCGGCTGGCAACGCCCCTGGCTAACCCATCACGCTGGCCTCGCCGCCGCTGACCGGCGGATGCTCAGCGACCGTAAGGCGGCCCAATTGATTCCCCGCCATGGCGGCACTCTCGATCCCACGCCGCGCTTTCGGCCGGCGGCCGACGAACGCGCCTGGGCCGGACGCGAGATCGGCGCCATGGACGGCCGGCATGTCGTTCTCGGGATTGGCGCTAGTCAGAAATTCAAACAATGGGGCATAGCCAATTTCGCCGCCACCATCGCCGCCTTGCAACAGGACCATGGCGCGTGGGTTCACGTGCTGGCCGGCGCCGCTGAAAAAGAGATGGCCGACAGTCTCGTCGCCGGCGCGCCACATCCTGAACGTTTGCGCGTTCACCTCAAGCAAAGCATGGGGCGCTGCGCCGCCCTGGCACTGGCCGGTGATCTTTTTGTCGGCAATGATTCCGGCATGCTCAACCTGGCGGCGGCGGCCGGCGCGCGGGTGGTCGGCTTGTTCGGCGGGTCACCGCCGCTCGATATTTACCCCGATTTAATCGCCGTCACCCCGCCCGATGGTCACGTCACCTATCAGGTCGACCGCATGGACGACATCACCGTCGCGCAGGTTTTAGCGGTCGTTGAGCGCGCCTGGCGGCAACCGGTCTCATTCAGCCGCCGCGATGAAATGGCCTAACCGGTCACCGAGTTTGGTGAGCAAGGCGGCGGCGGCTTCGGCGATGACCGTGCCCGGCGGGTAGATATCGGTGGCACCGGCGGCGATCAAAGCGGCGTGGTCTTGAGGCGGTATCACCCCGCCGACCACGATCATGATGTCTTCGCGGCCAAGCTCGGCAAGAGCCGCACGCAGCTCCGGCACCAGCGTCAAATGACCGGCCGCCAGTGAGCTGGCGCCGATCACGTGAACATCGTTTTCGACCGCTTGGCGGGCGGCTTCCTCCGGTGTTTGAAACAGCGGGCCGATATCCACGTCGAAACCCAGATCGGCGAAGGCGGTGGCGATCACCTTTTGCCCGCGATCATGGCCATCCTGGCCCATTTTGGCGATCAAGATCCGCGGCCGCCGGCCCTCGATGGCCTCGAAGCCCTCGATCAATTCATTGACGCGGTTGACCGCCGCGCCGCCGCCAACCTCGCGTTTGTAGACACCGGAAATTGCCCGCACCTCGGCGACATGGCGGCCCCACACCGCCTCTAAAGCGTCGGAGATCTCGCCGACCGTGGCTTTCGCCTTGGCCGCCTCGACGGCCAGTTCCAGTAGATTGCCCGATCCCTCACCGGCGGCGGCGGTGAGCTTGGCCAGCCAGCCATCGACCGCCTTTTGATCCCGGTCCCCGCGCAATTGCGCCAAGCGCGCGATTTGTTGGCCGCGAACGCTGGCGTTATCGACCTTCAGCACCTCGATCTCGGCTTCCTCGGCGAGGCGGTATTTATTGACCCCGACGATGGTCTGCCGTCCGCTGTCGATGCGCGCCTGGGTGCGCGCGGCGGCCTCCTCGATACGGGCCTTGGGCACGCCGGCCTCGATCGCTTTGGCCATGCCGCCCAATTCCTCAACCTCGCTGATATGGTGCCAGGCGCGGGCCGCCAACTGCTGGGTCAAGCGCTCGACATAATAGCTGCCGCCCCAGGGGTCGACGACTTGGGTGGTGCCGCTCTCTTGCTGCAGGATCAGCTGCGTGTTGCGGGCGATGCGGGCCGAGAAGTCGGTCGGCAGCGCCAACGCCTCGTCCAAAGCGTTGGTATGCAGCGATTGGGTATGGCCCTGGGTCGCGGCCATCGCCTCAACGCAAGTGCGGGTGACATTGTTGAACACATCCTGGGCGGTCAGCGACCAGCCCGAGGTTTGACAATGGGTGCGCAGGCTGAGCGAGCGGGTGTCGGCGGGATTGAAATCCTTGATCATGCGCGCCCACAGCAAGCGCGCCGCGCGCATTTTGGCGACTTCCATGAAGAAATTCATGCCGATCGCCCAGAAGAAGGAAAGCCGCGGGGCGAAACGGTCGATGTCCAAGCCGGCCTCGGTCCCGGCGCGCACATATTCCAGACCGTCGGCCAGCGTATAGGCCAATTCCAGATCGGCGGTCGCGCCCGCTTCTTGCATATGGTAGCCGGAAATCGAGATGGAGTTGAACTTCGGCATATGCGCCGCGGTATAGGCGAAGATGTCGGAAATAATCCGCATCGAGGGGCGCGGCGGGTAGATATAGGTGTTGCGGACCATGAACTCTTTCAGAATGTCGTTCTGAATCGTCCCGCTAAGTTTTTCCGGCGCCACCCCCTGTTCGCTGCCGGCGGCGATGAACAGGGCCATGATCGGTAACACCGCGCCGTTCATGGTCATCGACACACTCATTTGGTCGAGCGGAATGCCATCGAACAAGACGCGCATGTCATAGAGGGAATCGATCGCCACGCCGGCCATACCGACATCGCCGGCAACGCGCGGATGGTCGGAATCATAGCCGCGGTGGGTCGCCAGATCGAACGCGATCGACAGGCCCTTTTGGCCGGCCGCCAAATTGCGCCGGTAAAAAGCGTTGCTGTCTTCGGCGGTGGAGAAGCCGGCGTATTGGCGCACGGTCCACGGGCGCATCGCGTACATGGTCGGATAGGGACCGCGCAAAAACGGCGGCAGACCCGGCCACGTTTGCAAGAAATCGAGGCCATCAAGATCGACCGGGTCGAAACGCCTTTTCACGTCGATGTTTTCCGGCGTGGCCCACAGCGGGCTATCCCCTGGCAAGGCGGCGGCGGGCGCCTCTTGGCCCAAGTCGATGGTGGTGAAATCAGGTATCCGGCTCATGGTCCCGCGATCCCTAGTTTGGCGTGGATCGCCCGCAAAGTGGCCAGACAATCATCGCCCGCGTGAATAAACGTTTCAATTCCGGCCGCTCGCAAGACATCGGCGTTGGCCGCCCGCCCGGCGAGCCCAAGCCAATCGGCGCCGCCCAAGGCCGCGGCCATAGCCGCGCCCTCGGCCTCATAAAGTTTATCAGAGCCGCAGATTATCGCCAAATCAAGGCCGCTGGCGGTGAAAGCGGCGGCAATCTCATCCGGCGCGCCCTGCCCGTCGATCGCCTCAATCCCGCCGGCGGCGAGATAGTTGCGGGTGAAATCGACGCGCGCGCCATGGGCCGCCGGTGTCCCCAAAGCGGCGATGAAAACCCGCGGTCGCTGGCCATGGGCTTCCGCCCAGGCGTCACTGGCGTCGCGCAAGGCCTCGAACCCCTCGCCCAGGCGATGGGCGGTGATCGGCGCGGCATCTTCCCCGTCGGCCGCCGCCCCACCGCTGAGATCGCCGATGGCGGCACCATGGCGAGCGGCCGCCACGCGCGTCGCCAAATCGCCGTCGACCGCCGCCGGCGCGGGCCGCCGCGCGTGCCAGGGCGCGACGATTTCCGGCCATGCCATTGACGGCGGGGCGGGCGCTTCCTCATCCAGATTGGGAAACATGTTGACCCCGATGATTTGAGTGCGTCGATGGGCCAAATCGCGCTCGCGCGCCGCCCATACCTCAGCCACCGCCGCTTGCAAGCGGCCATCGGCGAGCATCGCCGCCACCCCGCCGGCGGCCTCGATC